>CAYGOW010000051.1:0-14265 GCA_964351425.1 uncultured Roseivirgaceae bacterium | reverse complement strand
GGGCAAAACCGGTCCTTTGCGGATCTTCGTTTTTACTGCCCACGTGATACATGACTGAAACAGCCACTATCGGTGTGCTATTGTCTTCATGCAGGATGACATGAAGCCCGTTATCGAGTGTAAATTCAGTAAACTCGATATCACTTCCCTGTGCCCCGGCGAGGAGGCAAACAGAGAAAATCATCAGGATACTAAGTAGGTATTTCATAGTGTTTATATAGGTTATTCAAATAAGTGCTTAAGAATTTCTTGTGATTGATGTTTTTTCAAGCGGGGCCCAAACTGGCTCACGACCTGGGAAGAGGCGAGGCTGGCAATCTTTCCGGCCTCAATAAAACTGTGCCCATGACTGATGCCGTACAGAAATGCCCCGGCAAACATGTCGCCAGCGCCGTTCGTATCCACGGCATGCACTTTATAAGGCTCAATATCTATAAAGGTGTCTCCGTCAAACAGGATCGCTCCGTTGGGTCCCTGGGTAATTGCAAATTTTTTGGCGTATTGTTTCAGTGCTTCCCTGGCTTCTTCTATAGTGGCTTTTCCGGTAAAGAGCATTGCTTCCTCTTCATTACAAAAGAGCAAGTCAACCCCGCCTTCCACCACCTGATGCATCTGATCGTTGAAATACTTGACCATGCTGGGGTCAGAAAATGTCAGAACCGTTTTTACTCCTGATTGGCGCGCCAGGTTCCTGGCTTCCAGCATCGCCTCCAATCCATTCTCAGAAGTGACCAGATAGCCTTCCATATAAAGATACTGCGATTGGGTCAGGGCTTCAGGATGGATTTGGTTTCTTGAGAATGAGGACGTAATGCCCAAAAATGTATTCATTGTCCGGCCGGCATCCGGGGTAGTCATAACCAGGCATTTACCCGTTATTCCCTGGGGGAGTACATCGGAATTCATATTCGTACTGACATTATTCGCCCGCAGGTCTTTCAGGTAAAAATGGCCCATTTCATCGTCGGCCACCAGGCAGGAATAATAGCAATCTGCGCCGAACTGACTGGCCGCAATCACTGTATTGGCGGCGGATCCCCCGCACTGCATATTACTTTCTTTCAGATTGATTGCTTCGACCAGCTGAAATTGCCGATCGGCATCAACCAGGGTCATTAGCCCCTTTTCTATTTCATGCACCTCAAGAAAACGTTCGTTCACTTCGGTAACAATATCCACAAGCGCATTGCCTATGCCGTAAACATGGTATTTCATTTATCCAGATTTCGTGTTAGTCCAAGTTCTTTTGCCCTGTTGGGGTAGTCGGTTATAATTCCGTCGACACCCCACTTTACCAGCATCTCCATATCCTCTTTTTCATTTACTGTCCAGGGGATCACCTGAATGCCCTTTTCATGTAATTCCTTAACCGCTTTCTCGGAAATTAGTTTATAATTCGGGCTGTAGATTCGGGGAAGAAAACCGAGTGCGCCGAGATTGGTTTCAACGGAACGCATGTTCTCCACAAGCGCCGCCAGCTGAACATCCGGGTAGGTATTGTTCCAGTACTGGAGAATACGGAAATCGAATGACTGGATCGTCACACGCTCCCAGGGCAGGTAGTCATCAATCAGCGCATGAATGATATCCGAAAATTCAGCCGGTGCAGGGTGGAAAATATTGTCTCCCTCCTCACCACTCTTAAGTTCGATATTGTAGCGAATTTCGTATCCGGTTTCGCTCCTGGTGTATCGTTCCGCCTGTTTAATGACGTCCCTGAGCAGGGGCTTATTCACGTACATCTTCTGCTGATCAGGAAAGCGTTTATTGCCCGCACTTCCACAATCATACCCTTTAATTTCTTCGTAAGTGAGCGAGTAGATATTCAGCTCCTCCTTTGATTTGTTATTTAAGGACTTTCCATCAGGCCCAACACAAATATCCTCGTTTATCCAGGGCTCATGAGAAACGACTACCTGACCATCCTTTGATATCACGACGTCCAGTTCGAGTGTAGTGACTCCCTGGTCAATAGCATAAATGAAGGCGGGTATACTATTTTCGGGCATCATTCCCCGGGCTCCACGGTGTCCCTGTATGTCGGTTTTCTGGCTATGAACCATCATTGGAGTGAAGAAGAAAATCAATAAAAACAGATAGGGCTTTTGCATAGGTTAATTTCTATTCAAAGATATGGAAAACCGATGATATGACAGGACAGAATCAAAACGAATTGGCGTGCAGTCGACAGACAGATATCTTCCATACTGACTGCCCAACTACCTGGAAAACAGAACGTATTTCCAGTGCTCCTCTTCGAACATAATGATTCTCCCGACAGAAAAATTAACCACTGCATTCAAGGGATGCGTCCGGTAAATTTTCTATCTTTTCATATGCTGCGTTTGCTATTCATTCTTCCCTTCCTGCTTGCTACCTGGCAAGATTCATCCTGGCGACTGGATAAGGATAAAAATGATATACGCATATATACACGCAAGCTGGAGAACTACGATGTGCGGCAGTTCCGGGCGGAGGCTACTACTCCGGCTCCTTTGTCTCGTATTGATTCTTTATTGCGCAACATCAGCAATTATCCCAACTGGATGCCGGATATTAGTTCGGCCCGTTTAGTACAACAGGAAAATCCTGATACATATATCTATTACATGACGATTGAGACGCCAGCTTTGGTAAGCGAACGGGACCTGGTCACCAAAATGCAATTTTCCTACCCTGACGATAGTACCTTGCGCATTGATTATTTACACATGCCGGAGGCCTATCCTGAACAGGAGAATTTTGTCAGAATGGCCTATTTTAAAGGCTTCTGGGAATTCAGGCGGACCGGCTCAGAAACCATTATCCGCAATGAATTTCTTTCTGACCCCTCCGGAAGCTTGCCGACATGGGTGATCAATTCTTTTTTAGCCTCCAATCCGTACAATACTGTCCTAAGCCTGAAAGAACAAATTGAATAAGTTATACAATACTCTTCTTTATTCAGAGTTCATCCTTGCCGGGATCGTTTTTGTCCTGCTATTCTTTATCCGTGCCCCCTATGGACGGTTTATTCGTCAGGGATGGGGCCCGTCCCTCCCGGCAAGATGGGACTGGTTCTGGCAGGAATTACCGGCATTCGGTACAATCCTTATCCTGTTCCTGTATCATGAAAGCTGGCATTCATCCATTAGCTGGGTGTTCCTTCTGATTTGGCAAGCACATTACTTTCAACGCACCTTTATCTATTCTTTCCAATTTGGCAGTGGTTCCAAACCCTATCCAATCCTATTGGTAATATTTGCCATCCTTTTTAACCTCATGAATGGATACATTAATGGCACGTATTTGTTTGCCCTGTCGGATTATCCGTCCGATTGGTGGAGTTCGCCCCAATTTCTCAGCGGCACCGTGGTGTTTTTCATTGGATACAGTATCAATAAACGGGCAGATCGCCAACTGCGCGCGTTAAAAAAAGATGCCAGTGGGGGGTATGTTATTCCAAATGGGGGTCTTTTTCGCTATGTTTCCAGTCCTCATTACCTCGGAGAAATACTCGAATGGACGGGTTGGGCTATTCTGACCTGGTCATTGCCCGGTCTGGCCTTTGCTGTATTTACATTTGCCAACCTGGCACCCCGTGCATTATCGCATCATCAATGGTATAAATCGACTTTTCCGGATTACCCGAAAAACAGAAAGGCACTCCTGCCCTTTATCTGGTAAACTATTCAGACGGAGACCCTGGATGTTTTTATTCGGTGAACAAAGAAGGTATATACAACCGGAACAACGATTAAGGTCAGCAACATAGAAGAAGTCAATCCACCGATAATTACCCATGCCAGCCCGTTTTTCCATTCTGATCCCGCACCCGCTGCCAGGGCAATAGGAATTAGCCCGATGATCATGGAAATATTAGTCATTAATACCGGCCGGAAGCGCATGCGGGTAGCCTGCACCAGGGCTTTCTTCATTTCCATCCCGTCTTTTTGAAGTCGAATGGTAAAGTCAACCACCAGGATGGCATTCTTCCCGACCAATCCCACAAGCATGACCAACCCCAGAATGGAGAAAATACTCAGCTCTTCCATGGTCAGGGCCAGGGCCAGTAACGCACCAATCATAGCCATAGGAATGGAGAATAGTATGATAAGTGGGTAGATGAACGAATCATACAGAACCACAAGGACGAAATACACAAGAAGGATGGAAGCGGCAAATGCCCAGAGCATGGTGGTGAGCCCATCCTGGGTACGCTTGGTTTGTCCTCCGAAAACAAATTCAATATCCTGTGATATCCCCGCCTTTTCGATTGTATCCCGAAACTCACGGTTTACTTGTCCGCCTGCACGGCCAATTATCTGTGATTTGATGGTTACGGAAGGAGATCGATTTGTTCGCTCCAGTTCACCTGCAGCCATCACATTGGATGCGCGCATCACCTGGTTCAGCTTAATGGGCTGCCCCTTTTCGTTTAACACAGAGGCTCGCAACAATTGGTCTGTTGTCGTTTTATCCTTTTGTTGAAGTTGTATATGGATCGGGTATTCCTGGTCAGCTTCGAAATATGAGTTATCCGTATTGCCAAATACAGCCATTCGCAAGGTGACACCCGCCATGACGGGACTTACAAGCAGCGCATCCATTTCGCTCCGGTCCGGCAAAAATTGCGTTTCGAGACGTTGTTGCGCGGCTGTTGAAGTAACCTCCACCACGCCGGAAATTGTGCCTAAAATATCAGCCACTCTGGCTGCCTCTGTGTATAGTAGCTCCGTATCATTTGACAGAAGTGTTACCTGCACCGCATCGTCTGCACGCAAGCCCAGTAGGTTAATATCGATCGGCCTTATGCGCACCCCGGGTAAAACCGCCTCAAGCTGGAGTTTAATGGTACGGGCAATTTCAGAGGCTCCTTTTTCGCGTTGCTTTTTATCTACCAGGCGAACGTTCAATTCAGCCAGGTGTTCCGTATTCTGCTGTACACGACCACTGCTCGTGATACCGACTGTGGTGAAAATTCCTTCCACCTCAGGAATCCCGGCCAGGTACCCCTCAATTTGTTTAACGACTTCATTTGTTCGTGAAATGGCGGTACCTCGGGGTAATTCAACTTCTACCAAAAATTCACTCCGATCCCCACCTTTAATAAACTCAAGGCCGATGAGCCCGGCCGGTATCAGGCTTAAGGCGGCCCCTAGCAGAAGAATGACAACAACCATCGTCACTATACGGCGTTTCATGGCAATTTCGAGTGTCCGGGTCATGAAGGACGCGAAATCATCTACCCGGCGTTCAAACCAACCCACCAGTTTACCCGGAATAGAATCTTTTCCTATCACCTCCAGCTTACCAAACCGTGACACCATCAGTGGTGCGAGCGTAAAGGAAACGAGCAAACTGGATAGGGTCGAAACCAGGATTACCACGGAAAACTGACGCAGTAAATCCGCCACCAATCCGGTGGAGAAGATGATCGGTAAGAATACTACGACATCAATGAGCGTTATTGAAATGGCAGTGAAACCAATTTCCATCCTCCCTTCATAAGCCGCCTGAATTTTATTCTTGCCCATTTCCAGGTGACGATAAATATTCTCCAAAACCACAATGCTGTCATCCACCAGAATACCAATGGCCAGCGAAAGCCCGAGCAACGTGAGCAGATTGAGCGAATACCCTAAAAGGTTCATAAGGATGAAAGTGATCAGGATCGAGGTGGGAATAGATAGAAGGACAATTCCCGAATTCCGGATACTGTGCAGAAACAACAACATTACCAGAGATACCAGAAATATAGCCAACCCCAGATCCTCCAGCACGGCATTCGCGGCGCGCAGGGTAAAGTTTGATGTATCAGATGAAATAATAAACTGCAATCCCTCATCAGCATACTGTTCTTCCAGTTTGGCAATTTCATCCCGCACCAGCTGGCTCATTTCCACTGCATTGGCACCCCCCTGTTTTTTAATATCGATGCCGAGTGCCTTTTTCCTGTTGACCCGACTGATTACCTCCACTTCCTCAAATCCCTCGTAAATCTTTGCCACCTCATTCAGCGGGATACTCGCCTTGGTGACAGGGTGAATTATAGGTGTATTTTCAATTTCCTTTAGTGAGGTGAAGTGGCCCGACACTTTCAGGGTACGCGTTTTTCCCGCTCCTGTAACAGATCCTACCGGCACATCGGTATTGGCAGTCTGTACTGCCTGAATCACCTGGAGCATGGTAATACCGTAATAGGTCAGCATGTCGTTGGAAACATCAATTTTGACCTCTTTATTTCTGCCTCCCAGGAGCCTGACTTCTGCCACTCCGGAGAGTCTGGACAGTGCAGGTATCAACTGATTCTCGGCGAGCTCCGTGAATGCCTGCTCTGGTAAATTGGAGTTAATGCCCATTCGGAGCACCGGCAAATCGTCAAAATCAAAGCGGGTAATGGTGGGATTTCTGGCGTCATCCGGCAATTGGCCGGCGACAGCACCCACTTTGCGCTGTACATCCTGCAGGATCAGGTCTACATTTGTACCTGGTATTAGCTCGAGGCGAACCAATGAGAAATTCTCCCGCGAACTGGACGCCAGTATCTCCACGCTTTCGACGGACGAAAGCGCATCCTCAATGACCCGGCTGACCTGGTTTTCCACCTCCTTAGGGCTGGCGCCCGGATAAACGGTGACTACCGTAATAACCTCAGGCGTAAACCGCGGCACCAATTCATAATTTAATTGCGTGTAGGAGAATATGCCCACCAACGTGACTAACACATAAAAGACAATGACCACGACCGGTCGCTGAATGGAAAGGCGCGTTAAATCCATCAGGGAATAATGTTAATTTGCTGTCCCTCTTCCAACATCGTTTGACCCGTTACAATGAGGTTGTCTCCGACTTTTAATCCTGACTCAATTTCAATCCATTCTCCGTGGGAACGACCTGGACGGACAACCACTTTTTTGGCAACGTCACCGGCCGCGCAGAAAACATAGAATTCGTCCCCGCCATATCCCAGCAAAGCACTTTCAGGGATTATCACCCGATCTGAATTCCCGTGGGTTTCAAAGATAGCCGTCCCGGACATTCCGGCACTTACCGACTCAGGGGATGAAGTAAAGGTAATCTCAACGTCGTACTGGCCCGTATAGTCAGGTTTAAGGCTTTGAAACGACAGCGTCCCCTGGATCGTATCGGAAGGTGCTGAATACGTGGTGACACCAATTACGTCAGCCTGCCTGACGAGTAATAATTCATCAGGGGACACTTTTAGTCGTAAGACAAGATTGGTGGTATTTACAATTTCACAAACAGGAATACCTGCACCGACCAGTCCTCCGGGCTTGACAAATAGCTGATTAATGTACCCGGCAATCGGACTTTTAATCGTGGCTTCATTCAGCTGCTTTTTAGCCGCCATGAATTTAGCCTCGGCACTCCGCAAATTCATTTCCAGTGCCTCACGCTGCTGACCGGTGATGGCATCATTTTCTGCCATAATCCGAAATCGCTCCTTGTCTTTTTTTAGCTTTTCGTACGCCGCGGATGTCACTTCATATTCTTCCCGGTAAAGGTCGTCTTCCACACGTGCAATAGGCGTGCCTTTGTCAACCCATTGGCCCTTGGTGACAAATACATTCGCTATTCGTCCCTGGGTAGAGGAGGTAAGCATCAGTTCGGCTTCAGCGGCTAACTTACCCGGCAGTGCATCGTAGAAGGTTTGGGTCCATGGGGCTATTTGCTGAACCGTAACCGGTATCTTCGAAACTTGTGCCTCGGCTAATGAAGTCGCATCTTCAATTCGCTGTTTATTATCCCACAGCTTGAAAGCAACAAATGCGACAAACGCTAAGGCAATGACTATGGCTATTACTCTCTTCATTCCAATTCATTGAAAGATTGAATTATCCCGTAGGCCCGGTAGACCTCCAGAATCGAAATAAAATACTCTATTTTTCTTTTCTGCTGTTCGAGGATAGCGGACCTGATTTTCTCTTCGGCTTCCAGTAAGTCACGCAATGAACTAAATTCTTGCTCATACCGGATTTGCTCCTGGTTATATTGTTTGTTATAAAGACTCAGACGACGTGCGGCAAGCTCCACATTTTTCCGGGCCAATTGTAAATCACGCAGCGCATTTCCTCGTGCCAGTTTATTTTTTTCAAGTATCAGTTCCTGCTGAGCCGACATAATTTCCTGGTTGATTTTTGCTTCCTGCCGTGTGGACTTACGGCTATTTGGATTCATGATCGGAATATTCAATCGGAGGCCGATCAGGTGCTGGTTAAACCAGGTCCCTTGCGAGGTAAACAAATCGCCATATCCTTCCTGCTGAAGCCATTGAAACGCCATGAATAAATCGACCGTTGGGTAAGTTGCCGAGGCCGTTTGCTGAAGGCTTTCCTCCGAAAGCGCCTTTTGTAATTCCAGAATTTCCCAGTTGGCGCCGGTCATGGAATCTGCATTATCAAAAGAAGATAATTGAGGCAATGACAAAGAATCTTGTGTAATCAGCAAAAGGCCTGTTTCATCCGGAACCTGGCAAAGGAAGCGCATGTAACCATATAGTTTCTCCCGATTATTATTGAATTCCTCGATCGCAATGTCAAGTTCGCCCATCCGAAGCCGGAGTTCCTCTAATGTCGATGACAGAGCCATTTCATTTTCTACGGCTGATTTTGTTATGTTTTCCAACTTTTTTAATCGCCCCTCATTGAAGACGAGAACTTGTCCGCTTTCCTCAACAATCCGGATTTGGTAAAACGTCTTGATAACCTCATAGCGAATTTCATCCTCATTCATTTCGCGTCGAAGCCGAATAATTTCTTCCGCTTTTTCACGCAGTCCGCGACTACGGATCATTCGGGCATCAAACAGAGGTTGATTGACCGTGATCCCGCTGTAGAAGTTTAACGGCGCACCCAGGGGCACAAATCCATTTAACGGGGCGGGACCATTTTCGGGAAACACATAGACCGGCTGGTCATCCAGGTATTGATAAAACCGCGCGAATCCATTGATTTCAGGCCGGATAAAACGGCTCCCGGACCTGATGTCCATTGATTGCCGCTCCAGTTGTAAGGATTGCAGTGACAGCTGACGATTATCGGCCAGGGCTTTATCCAGGCAATCCTCCAGCGTAAGTTGCAGCTCATTCTGTCCTTGTGAAATCCGGAAAGTAAGGATCAGGAACAGTGCCAGGAAACAGGTGACAGGGTTCATTTTATTGATGACAAAGACATTCGTATGTCGCATCCGCTCAGCTTCGTACTTATTTCGAGTAAGTTACCAAAATCTTCGTTTGTATAAGACAAATTAATGGCCTTTCCTTTACGGACCAATGCCCCGGAAGGATAATCAGCCCCATCAAGAATCTCTAACAGGTCCGAAACAGCTTGCTGTGGTGAACGCATGGCCCAGCTGGCCAATTTATACAGGCTCCTGAACCAGAAACCACGACTTCGTGATATTCCCGAACGAAACGTCCCGGGATCGATCGTATATGCCTTTATCCTATCTCCTTCAAAATTTTTTGAAAGCCAAACCCCCAGCATCTGTAACAGGGCCTTGCTCCTCCCGTACGCACGCATGGGTGCATAGCGATTCATTGACTGCGGATCTTCAAAATCAACAGGATACCACATGGCTGCCCGGGATCCCATGAAAATAATCTGCGCATTATTCTTACGGAGCAAAGGGAGCAATTCCGAAAGCAGGATATAATGAGATAGGTAGTTGACCAGGAATGTCTCTTCCAGCCCTTCATCGGAAATCTCCGGCTGTTCCCTCCCAAGGATACCGGCATTGCAAATGATGACATCCAATGCATCAAAATCCCGGCCTATTTGAGTAGCTATTGATTTGGTTTGGATGAGGTTGGACAAATCCACCGTATAGGAGAATATTTTACTCCGGTCATGCGTCTGCTCCAACTCCTTCAGTACCGCTTGATTTCTCCCCAACAGAATCAGCTCGTTTCCTTTATCCAGCTGATCCCTTGTAAGGAATTTACCAGTGCCTGAGGTTGGGCCGGTGATGAGTATTCTCCGGGACAAAACTATTTTCTTTTCGGGGGCAACGGGATAAGCATGGAAACACGTCGCCGATATTCGGCATATCCCTCTTTTCTTAACTCACGCTTCTCCATCATGGGAATACTAATGAATACAAAAAGCAATATCATGAGTACGGCACCGGTGATAATCCAATACAGGTCGGACGTGTAGAATGGCAAACTGAACAAAAATATTCCTACCCAAAACGATATTTCCCCGAAGTAGTTGGGATGACGTGAGTATGCCCATATACCTGTATCCATTATGATCCGTCCGTGAACTGATTTGGTTTGTTTAAACTGGAGTAATTGATTATCCGCTACCGTTTCAATGACAATTGCGACCAAGGTGACAGTCATGGCTAACAAATCGATGAGGCCCAGGGAGTCCGGGTATTGAAAGATATAGTACAGGGGAATACAACCAAAAAAGACCAGTACGGTGGGAAACAGATGAATGCCCAGAAAACTCACAAGCCAGTAAAAGGCTCCTGTATCTTCGGCCAGTTTAGTGTATCGCCAATCTTCATGTACGAGACCCGGCCAGGATCGGGCCCAGTTGTAGGTGAGTCGAATACCCCAGGCTCCGACAAGTGATAGAACAATAACATTTCGCATGATGTCCCCTTCCGCGCCAAACTGGAAAAACCACCAGAATGCGATAAATATGGGGTAGACACTCCAGTAGGGGTCATACATGCTGGAATTGCGCCATATAACGGAACAAATAAAGATAACGACAGTACCCAGAAAATCGGCGACGGCCATATTGATGATTGGGTTTTCGATGCCAGAATGCAACAAGCAGGCGGCAGATATAAGAAAAGCAACCAGATAAGCGGCGACAACTATAAAAAAACTACGGGCTTTGTTTAAATTGGATGGCATATGAATTAATGATGTCTGGAAAACAGTTTAAATTACCCCCTCTATCCCCTCTCATAGGTACTGACCTGATCAATTACCTGCGTGTAACCTCAAAAGGAAAAATCCAACCAGGTTATTGGGTCAAATATATACTTACTGGATTAATAATACTCATTTTAACGCCATTTCGATGGTATGAACGCTGGCAATTTCGCCATGTATCCAAAATAAGTATCAAAACTCCCATATTTATACTTGGTCATTGGCGAAGCGGAACCACCCATTTACACAATCTGTTATGCCAATCCCCTGATGCCGCCTTCATCACGACTTATCAGACTGTATTCACGCAATACCTCGCCTCAAAGGGCCTTTTAAAACCAGTGATGAATGTGATTATGCCCCATAAGCGACCCAGTGATAATGTAGAACTTAATGTGGAATATCCTCAGGAGGAAGAATTTGCTTTAAGCAATTCCACAACAGCCTCCTATTACCATTTCTTCTATTTCCCCCAACATGTCGATCGGTATTTCGACCGATACGTCAGATTTCAGGAAAAGGATATCGGGACATGGAAAAAGGCCTATGATAAGCTTTTAAAAAAAGCGGCAGCCCTGATGCCGGCAAAGAAATACCTGGTTGTCAAAAATCCTGTAAATACCGCTCGCGTCAATGTACTCAGGTCGTTGTACCCGGATGCAAAGTTCATTCATATTTACAGGAACCCCTTTATTGTCTTTCTTTCGACTAAAAAATTCTTCCTGGAGTTGATGCCAACCCTGTGGCTTCATAAGATAAGCGAGGAAGAAATCGAGCAATTGATTCTGGATAAATACTGTGCGTTTATGGATTTGTATTATTCTCCGGAAATTGACAGACAGGATATAGTAGATATTCGGTTTGAATCGTTTGAGAAAAACCCGCTGGAGGGTCTGGAAAAAATATATGACACTCTGGGGATCCCGGACTTTGATAAAGTAAAGCCTGACTTCATCAAGTACATAAGCCGTAAAAAAGGCTACCGTAAAAATGAATATTCCATCTCCCGGCGTGAAGTCCAGCTTGTACGTCAAGCATGGGGAAAATACCTCGAGAGATGGAATTATGAACTACCCGACAATATGCGGGTAGTTGATTAATCTTTTCTTAATTAAAGCGTTGTACGAACAAAGTCGATGTCCACGCTAACGGGAATAATCTGAAATCCTCCTCCGGGACTCACTTCAACCAAAGGATAATTCGATACCGTACCCGTAACATTTGTTCCGGTCACAACCAGATTTTCCAGGACAAGCGGAAAAGGCTGCCCCTGAACAGTCAGGTTCATCGTCAATGTGGAACGGTCTGAAGACAAGGACCAGCTACCAAATCGTTCGGGACTTGTTGTTTCAGTTTTACATGCATAGAAAACCTCGAAATTGTCTCGTAAATCGATAACCGTATTTGCCCCATCATCACAGGGGGAGGCATCATACAAAGCGCCTGTCACAATTGGTGTAATATCATCCCCATCTGAAAAAGGAATTCCGTTATAGGTGACATCCTGATTCAGTGTAACGGATGAAAGGGTGTAAACCCCTACTAATGGATCAACAGACGGTTCGTCACTGTCATCGTCTCCACATGCACTGGCAAAAAGCAGGGCAACCAGGCCCAACATGGATAATAATCGGTAATAATGTTTCATATTTCTTAATTGGTTAAGTAGCTAAATATAGCAAATTATTCTATCCCCTTCATATTTCATTTTGCAAAGAAGGGAATGGTTAATTTTAATTTAGTATTTTTCCGACATGATTCGTTTGATTTGTTGTTGCCTTATTTGTTTTTCTTACGTCACTTCGGCAATAAGTCAGGATTTTACAATCTCAGGCAAAGTATCTGATAAGCAAGACGGTACTCCGCTGGCAGGGGTCAATATTCTCATCGAAGGGACTTACATCGGAACGATCACTGATGTCCAGGGAAACTTCACCCTTGAAACCTCAAAAAAGCCTCCATTCAAATTAACCATTTCGATGATGGGCTATGAGGGCGTTACTTTCGACATTACCTCGCAAACGGATTATATCGAAATTCAACTGCAGGAAGCCACCTTACTTGGTCAAGAGGTCGTTATTTCGGCTTCCATGATGGAGGAAAAGTACTTACAGACCCCGGTGAGTATAGAAATTCTGGGAATCAAGGATCTCGAAAAAACAACAGCCGCAAATTTCTATGATGGGTTGTACCATCTCAAAGGCGTGGACATGAATGTACAAAGTCTCACCTTTCGCACCCCGAATACACGTGGGTTCAATGGAAATACCAATTATCGTTTTAATCAGTTTACCGACGGGGTCGATAATACGCCGGCTGGACTGGGCTTCGCTGCAGGAAATATTTTTGGACTGTCCCAGTTGGATGTGGAAAGTGTTGAACTGCTGGTCGGCGCGTCAAGTGCCTTGTACGGCCCGGGAGGCATGAATGGTTCGCTGCTTATGACCAGTAAGAACCCATTTGATTACCAGGGATTAAGTGCCACCATGCAGGTTGGAATGATGAATGTGGACAATTCAAACGGACAGGGTGCCACCCCAATGACTGACTTTAACCTCCGGTATGCCAAGGCCATTAATAACAAATTTGCATTCAAAGTGGTGGTGAGCTATCTGCAGGCCACCGACTGGAGTGCCTCGGATTACCGGGACATCAATGACCTGTCCAATCCCAATTCCACCCGGGAGAATAACGAAGGGTATGACGGAGTAAACGTATATGGCGATGATATCCTTGTCCCGGTGAATCTTGCCGAAATAGCTCCTGATGTAGCAGCGGGTCTCGCAGAAAGTGTGGCAGGCCTTCAGCCGGGAACGCCCGAATTCAACATGTACGTCGACAGCGTCGCTGCCCTCTTCCCCGATCAGGTCGTTAGCCGTACGGGATGGAAGGAAGAGGATCTGGTCGATTACGACACAAAAAATTTGCGCATTCAGACGTCATTAAACTATCGGTTTAACGAAAAGTTCGAGCTGATCCTCGCCGGAGGTTATGGCCAGGGAACTGCTGTATATACCGCCCAAAACAGGTTCTCATTAAGTAATTTTTCTACGTACGTTGCACGTCTCGAACTAAAAAGTCCGGAAGGATATATCCGGTTGTGGACCACAGGAGAAGAGGCAGGAGAAACCTATGATGCCGGAACAACGGGATTATTAATGAATGAAGAATGGAAGCCAAGCGAAGACTGGTACCAGGATTACATTGGTGCGTTTGCCCAGGGTTATGTGCTCCTCGGCTTTCCACTACAGACAGCTTATAATTTTGCCCGAAGCCAGGCCGACAACCGGTCTCCCAACGGAGCAATACTGGATCCGAGCAAGCCGGCTTTTCCTCTGCCCGGAACCGATGTATTCAACCAGACATTT
>CAYGOW010000050.1:11767-14336 GCA_964351425.1 uncultured Roseivirgaceae bacterium | reverse complement strand
CAATTTAACCGGTGAGAATACTATTCGGATGACAGTTGGAGCGGCCGTCAACCTGGGTTCTTTTGTCCTAAATGTCGATGCCAACCTGGCCAAACAGATGAGTTTTGCAGCCGGGATAGGAGTACAGATTGGAAATAAAAAAACAGATAGCAATGAAACGACTAATTAATATACTTGCCATGGGAGTTCTCCTGGCCTGTGGGACAGGTTGTACGGAGAACCAGTCTTTTGACTTTGTCCTCCCGTTAGAAATCGAACCGGTGTTTACCATTACGGATAATGACGGAGTATGGTCCGAATTTACTACGATTACTTACGATGATGTAGCGGATGCTGTAGATGATTTGGAGGATGACATTGATTTTGATGATATCAGCATTGAAGGCGTCACTTTGATTGTCGACAATCAGGATCCGGCACTTACTGGAGTAGAGAATGTTTTGCTCGAATTAGTGGATCCACAGGGTCAGGAGACCTTAATTTTTAACAATGTTTCAATTACAATTCCAGCCGGACAAGGCCGCACTGAAGTGGTCGTCACTGGATTGGTACAGGAAGGAGTTTTGGCACTCAGGGACTTGCTGGAGGGATATGTATTGGCGGAGTCCTTTGAAAATTTTGCGCTGGTAACCTCAGGTCGATCCACTCCGCAGGGCACACCGTTGAATATGGAATTGACTGTGATATTACATATGAGTATAAACTATTCTCAGGACCTGGAAGTCCCCTATTTCCTGGGGAATTAATGATTTGGGGAGAGTATTCATAAGTTAGTGAGCAGGCGATAAACCTGCTCACTTTTTTATCCCAAAAGCTGAGAAACACTATAAGGGCTAAGTGCGAACGCTATTTTTTCCTGTCTTGTTTTCGAACCGGTCGATGTGCGGATAAGAAATCAATGATTTCATTTGGGGTTTTACCTTCCACCTTCTTTAATGCAGCTAGTGTACGTTTCACCTCCATCCGTGATTTGCGGTCTTTCTGATTCTTACTCAATACTTCCCTTAAAACAGTTTCCAGAGATGCGATATGCTTTGCTTCAAGTGGTTGGTTGCGATTCTCAAGAATAGAAGGCACGGCCTTAAATAGGGAAAGCATTTCTTTGGCTGCTTCCTTGTTACGAAGTGCAAGATTAAGATATGTTGTGTTTCGGCTGGCTATACGCCACCAATTATATAAACCCTTCTTTTCTTTCATTTCTTTGTCCCGAAATTCTCTCATAACCTTCATGCTTTTGGCTGACTTTTCGCCAAATAATGAATCGAGAATATCTTCGACAAGTTCTGCAGGACAGGTGAGTACCGGAACTGTACTTATACTTCCTTTTAGTTCCCAGTCGCCTTCATTTTTCCATCGCTTATTCAAAGCTATAGGGTCCTGATCGAGTAATTCATCCCCACTGAATTTCCAAACCTTAGTTCCTATAGTGTCATCTTTATTGAGCCAACTCCAGAAATTTTCAAATATATTTTGTTGATTCTGGATGGCGGATTCGACGCCAGATTGAATTGCCTGAGTCATTTGATCGATGTCAGCATCAGAAATGTCCTGATTTGTTACTCCAAGCGTAGGGATGAGATTGTCCAGGGCGGTTTGAACACCTGCATTAAGTGCTTGATGACCCGCTTCCGCGCCGGCATCAGACACATTATCTTCTTCCATAAGTACAACAATGCAACCTGCAATAGCCGTTACATCATCAGTTCCGAGCGCCTTAACAAAATCAGGGACGGATATCGGGGTCAAGGTCATTTCTTTTAACCCAATGGCAGAGGGTATCGAGACAGTGTCTCCCCCATCCACATCCGTATCCCCGAGGTTACCATGGCTGCCGGGGGTTGTGTAAATAGTGGCGGTTCCTTCCAGCATCAGGGATTCATTTAACCGGCATGTTTCGCCATCAATTTTAAAAAAGATGGTCCACATATATGGCTCCGCACTACCCCATCCATCTCCTTCATCATGACAAATAAGGTGATCAAGGTCAAACGTTGTTTTTAATTTATCTCTCATGATTTCTATAAAATTTGTTTGTATTTGAAGATGACAGTTCTTCTCATGAAATGAATCACGAGAATTAGTTAAAAAGAGAGGAAGGACATAGGGTAACAATTGTTACGTCATGCCAGTAGAGGATATGGTTTATTTGTGTTGAATTTAATGATCAATACCATGGAAGAACTTCAGGAAATAAAAACATTGCAAATGCCCAGAATTGGGGATCCCGCTCCCGATTTTGAGGCAGTGACTACCAAAGGGCGAATTAAATTTTCGGAATTTGCTCAGGACAAGTGGGTAGTACTCTTTTCTCATCCGGCTGATTTTACGCCGGTATGTACCACAGAGATGTCGGGTTTTGCCCGTCGCAAAGCCGCGTTTGACGCGTTGAATACGGAACTCATCGGATTAAGCATTGACAGTGTGCATTCGCACCTCGCGTGGGTCAATAATGTTCGGGAGAATACAGGGGTATATTTTGATTTTCCCATTATCGCCGACCTGGACATGCATGTATCCAAGCTGTATGGTATGTTACAGCCCAATGAAAGTGAAACCTCCTCCGTTCGGG
>CAYGOW010000050.1:3241-11757 GCA_964351425.1 uncultured Roseivirgaceae bacterium | reverse complement strand
TTTTTATTGATCCGGCAAAGAAAGTACGACTGATCATGTATTACCCGCTGAATGTGGGCCGTAATATGAACGAAATTCTCCGCGTCCTAGAAGCGCTGCAGACGTCAGATAAATACAAAGTGGCCATGCCGCTGGATTGGAAGAAGGGTGATAAAGTGATTGTCCCTCCGCCGAAAACACTCAAAGAAATGGAGACAAGGATAGCGGATGATACACTTGAAAAAATGGATTTTTATCTTGCCAAAAAAGAACTGGTTTATTAGTCCGGGTAAATTAATCTGACTTTTTGAAAGTCAGTAAATTGCCATTGGGATTAGACAGGTAGAGCCGGTTATCCCGGATATCGAAAGATGTCACAGATTGAAGCGCATTGAGAAATGCGCTTTCTTTATTTTCACCCGGACAGGCCATTCGGGTAGTAATAATATCTGTAAATCGGAGAAGTTTATTCTCCGAAAATAGTGTACCATTCATGCGATTGCAGCCGGCGTATCCGGAGAATTTTCCTTCCCCGGTATTGATCTCGATGCGAGGAATTTCACGCATGAAGTCGTTCTCCTGAATGGGGACATTACGGATCGATTCCAGCACCCAGATATCTTGCAGGCGGTAGTCAGGCAGGTATTCTCCACAACCTGTCACCATGGTAAAGTCCTTGTCGATTCCTCTTCTTATTGATACGTCTACGCGGTAAGGCGACTGCTCGCCCGACATGGCATTGGTACATGGTTCTTGTTTTATCTGGATTCGTATTTGCCCGGATTCTACGTCGGCCCGGTACATTTTGACATTGGCATCCTGTGCGCGGTCAGGTTCAACATGAGGCGTGGTAAACAAAGCCAATCCCTCCAGCAACGAAGTGAACCGGATCATCTCTTCATTAATCTCCAGTGTCCAGAAGGGCTCGGTACCGCTTGCTTTGAAATAAGCACGGTCAGATATCATAGATTTTTGGATTAAAACCAGCGAATTATCATCCGGATCTGTGATGCTGACCATCAGTTTTCCTTCATACATCGCAACATCACTTGTAGTTTGCCCGCTATGGCGATTGACCCGTCGAATGGTTTCGTTCAGGTTATTCACGGCTATGGTCAACTGGTGGCGGTTTTGCTCGGTATTGTTACCTGCCAGTTCGGCCGGACATAACTGAAGGTCCAGATCACCGAGTTTGCCAGTATATAAAACATATCCTTCGGACTTCTCGCTTCGAAAATGAATGGAAAATACGGATTGATAGAAATCACGCATTTCATCATGATTATACGTTGCCAGCGTTATACCACTAATGTTAGGGCTTGTACCTGGCTGAGCGGATACAACGGATAAATTGCAGAGGAGTACAAGCAAAGACAAGGCACGCATATATTCAAGATACGAATTTTCCGGGCTGGTAAAAACGAAAGAGTTTTGGATGTTCGATAAAACTCGGGTTAATGAGCCATGTGTCCGGTCGCCCAGGTAAGCCGTTGTTCATCCGTCGGTTCCGGTGACTGTCCCTGGACTATACGGTATCTTTTATCCATCTTGTCTATCTGTAGGATTTGCACGCTCTTGTTTTTGTCGGGCCATGTTATCCGAACTTCATCAATTTTACGAGCAGCTCCCAGCCCTGCTTCCAGTTGGAGAGAACTAGCCCCAAAGCTTCCTCCTGAACCGATACGATGATAAAATGTCTTCTTTAAACCATCCTGCATCGAAACGTCAATCTCCACCCGTGCGCCAATGGCAGACCGGTTGGCGGTCCTGCCTTCCAGCTTCAGGGTGACCCAGTGATTTCCGAATCCTGGATTCTCATATAACATATTTCCGTATACATCTCCCTCCATCGCGCCGCCGATAACTGTATAGATATCCTGATCCCCGTCATTGTCCAGGTCTGCCCAACTGATGCCATGACCTTTCTGAATTTGCCCGAAGCCTCCAGCTTTTGTGGTTACATCATAAAATTCCGTTCCCTGTCCATTGAGAAACATTCGATTCGGAATCTGACTGTTGAAATCAGGTGCCCCGGTCCCGATATAGAAATCGGGATATCCGTCGTTGTTCAGGTCTCCGAAGTTGGAGCCCATAGCATAAAGAACAGTGTTGAGCCCGACGGAATCACTCATATCAAGAAAAGTCCCGTCCCCCAGGTTTCGATATAACCGGGGGCTTTCTCCTTCATGGGGCTGACCCAGGTAATCCAATGCCACATTTCGGGTCAGTGACCGGAACATTTCCGTCATATCGGACCCTCCATTGGATGTGATTTTGAATCCTGCTACGAAAATGTCTTCATTGCCATCCTGGTCATAGTCAAACCACCAGGCCGGGAAGCTCATGTCGGGTTCGCCGACCCCGGCTTTGCGCCCTTCATCCCGGAACCGGTCACCCTGGTTGATGAGCAGCATATTTTCCCCGGTCAGGGTGGACACATATAAGTCAGGAAGCATGTCGTTGTTGGCATCCCCGGCCACAATTCCCTTGGTAAGTTTCCGGTGATCGCCAATCCATTCACTGGCTTTCTCAGAGAACGTTCCGTCTTGCTGATTAATGAATACCTCAAAGGGATACCATTCATTCCCCACGATCAGGTCAATATGGCCATCCAGGTTGATGTCGCTCCATACGGCTGTCTGTGTCGGATATCGACTATAAAGACCAGCTTCCCGGGTCACATCCCGGAATCTGCCGTCGCCAAGATTCTTGAGTAATGAATTGGGTTGTGCAACGGTTCGGCGCAGCCATCCGCCCCGCAGGATGAGAATATCCGTCAGTCCGTCGTTGTCGTAGTCGGCTTGAATGGCGTTCAGTCCGCCTGTTATTCCCATTAAACCCGCTTCTTCGGTAACGTCGTCATACCCCCCCTCTCCATTCGAAAGCCAGAGTTTCACCTGGTCAGAAAGTCCCCAGGAAGTGGCAAAGATATCGAGGTATCCGTCGTTATTAAAATCATCGGTGACAGAACCTCCGGCGAGTGCGATATGATCTAGGCCCAGCGATATGGCGCGGTCATGAAAGCGCGGGAATTCTACAGAGGAGTCAAATACAGTATCCGGGATCAGGTATTGCTCCGGGACGCCATTGGGATATTCTCCAAGTGTCATATGGGCAATGTTGAGAAGCCAGCGGGACTGCATATCGGTGGAGTCGTATTCGAGAAGTTGGTTAAATACGCGGATTGCATTTTCAGATCCGCTACGGAGAGAATGTATACCATCGCCGCTAATGGGCAGCAAGCAGGATTCAGCGGTATGGTTGATAAGACAATTTTCCTGTTCACCAAGACGCAGGTAAGCGATGGCAAGAAGCTCATAATAAGGGCGGTTGTACGGATTGATAGGCTGGTTGGCAAATCGCGCCTCAAGCGTATTTTCAATTTCCAGGATGCCTTCTTCGAAACGTCCGGCGTAAATCAGATGGCGGCAATAAGGCAGCCGGAGATTGAAAGGTTTGTCGTAAGGTACGGGCTTGACCATGGCAGCGAGTTGTTCGACTGCTTTAGAGTTGGCATAGATGTAATTCTGCGGATCTGCCTTTTGAGCGATTAACGCGAGGGAGTCTGCCATAACACGTGTGCTTTCTTCCCGTGGGTCACTGGCGCAGGACACAAGAATAAAAAGCAGAGAAGACAGTAGGTAAACAAGTCTGATCATGAACGAAAATTAAGACGTAAAGGCAAGAAAAGACAGGTTGATAAAAATAATCTTCAAAGATAGTTCTGATAATGGCTATCCGACCTGTTTTGGGGCGTGGTGATAAAGATGTTCCATGATATTCAGGAGTTTTTGGTGTTTCTACATGTGTTGCCGCAAATGGAGCAAGATAGATCAGGTAGAGAAAGCCAATGGATGACCGGGAGCATTCAGCCTTAAATCAATAGAAAATATATAATTATTGATTACACGAACTGTTATACAATGATCATCAGATTTTTATATTTTTAATAGCTATGCTTTCATATACTTATATCTTATTTTTAATTATCTGGTTTTACTTTTAACACTTAAATTTTTCTTAAATGCGTTTCTCTATCATTTGGCTTGCTCCGAGCGGAAATCCTGGTTACTTAAAATATTTTAATCTCTTTCTGGTTTTTGGGCTTTTATTCGTGTTCAGTTGTTCCGAATCTGACCCTGTCAGCGTTGCAACGGATGTTCCCGTTACCCGTGAATACAATCTTATTCCCCATCAGGACGACCCGATTATTATAGAGGCTTCCGGGCCGTCAAAAATTGATAACGGGCAGCTTGGGAAGGGGAGTGCAGACCGTGGAAGGTTTGATATCACGTTGAAATTTCTGACCCCGGTATCAGCGCGTCAGCGTGAGGTTTTTGATGATGCTACCAAACGCTGGCAGCGAATTATTATTGGTGATGTGCCTTCGGTAACAGCCACCAATGCACCAATACCTTCTGCTTTTGGCGGGTTTCCTCCGATAGCCGACGTAGGCGAAACTATCGACGATCTCTTGATTGAAGTGGTGCTGATACCTTTGGATGGACCTGGCGGGATACTTGGCGCAGCCGGACCTGTATTCCTTCGCGCGGAGAATAACCTGACATTATCCGGGGTTATGTTTTTTGACGTTTTTGACCTCGCATTTTTAGACCAGTTTGATCTCCTTGATGAAGTTATTGTTCACGAGATGGGCCATGTACTGGGAATTGGCACCCTATGGGATGAAGGGGAACCACTCATTCAGGGTCCTTTAGAGGATCCATATTTTGCAGGAAAAACGGCAAATGTTCACTGGCGGGCAGAAGGAGGAACCGATTTTCTTCCAATTGAGAACATGGGAGGTGGGGGTACGCGCTTCAGTCATTGGCGTGAATTAACCCTTGACAACGAACTCATGACGGGTTTTCTTAACCTGGGAGAAAATCCATTAAGCCGGATCACTGCAGGGTCTTTGCGAGATCTTGGCTATAAAACTGCTATGGTGGGTGAGAAATATCAACTTGAAAAAGGCACGCCAGGTGTTGATATCAGTTCGTTTGATCCGGAAGATTATTCAGAAGGCGTATTCATTGCGGAGAAAGAAACGCTATTGAAGCCTATCGGTTTTGTCAAGTCCAACTAACAGTCAGTTATCTATAAATGAAAAGAGCGGCCTTGGGCTGCTCTTTTTCATTGTCACATATTTTTGCCATTAAGGTTATTGCTCTAATCGGGAGGATATTCCATTGAATGGGGGATAATTCTTTTTTAGAGTATTGCTTCCTTATGGGTAACTTTAGTTTACTAAAAGACTGTTCCGCTAGGTTTAAACTTGTTTGTCAAATTATTGTAGATCTATGACAAAGGATGCTTTGCAAAATGAAGGAATTGAAAAGATCAAAGCCGATTTTCAATACCTCATATCACTCTTTAAACAGATGCTTCACAGCATTGGTGAGCCGGATTTGGCCAACAACCTGCCTTTCGATGCCTCAGATATGCCCGAAAGCGGAAAAATTCCGGATGAGAAGCTTTCACAGGCTATTGGCATTTGTTTTGAGCTTCTAAATCTTTCCGAGGAGAATGCGGCTACCCAATACCGGCGCAAGTCTGAATCGCAGTTTGGCATATCCTCCATTCGCGGCTCCTGGGGAGAAACATTACTTGAATGGAAGCAGTCGGGAGTAAATGAACAGGCCATTGCAAAGAAGTTAAGTCAGCTCCATGTAATGCCTGTACTGACTGCCCATCCTACGGAAGCCAAGCGCTTGACGGTGTTGGATATCCATCGCCAGCTTTATCTGATCCTTGTGCGCAGGGAGTATTCCAACTGGTCGCCCTCCGAAGTGGCGGTACTCGAACAGGAGATCATTACCTTAATGGAACGATGGTGGCGCACTGGAGAAATTTACCTCGAAAAGCCAAGGCTGGAGGATGAGCGCAATAATCTTATGCATTATTTCGTCGAAGTTTTCCCTGAAGCAGTGCGCCTGACAGACCAGAAACTTAAGGATGCCTGGTCACAGACGGGTTTTTCTGACAATCTGCTTAGGTGGCCGGAAGACTTTCCGCTGATTGAATTCGGCAGTTGGGTTGGTGGCGATCGGGACGGGCATCCGTTTGTTACCCCGGCGTTTACCGCTTCGACGTTGCAGGTACATCGGGAGGCCGCATTGCGACTCATACAGGAAGGAATGCGTGATCTTGCAGCAAAACTTAGTTTTTCAAGTTATCAAAGTGATTTCCCTTCCTATTTTATGGAACGAATCCAGGAGTTGGCCAGTACCATGGAAGACGCAGGTCCGCCTGCCCTCCACCGCAACCCTTCAGAACCCCTCCGGCAATACCTCAACCTTCTGTTAGTCCGCCTTGCGAATACTAAAGAGCATAGTGGTACACCTTCAACCTGGTATAATTCGGCCGGAGAAATTGCGGAGGACCTTCATTTACTCAGGGAGGTATTGATTGATATTGGGGCAGAACGTGTTGCCCGACAGGATTTATTCGTGGTAGAACGACTGGTTCGGTGCTTTGGGTTTCACCTGGCGAAGCTGGATATACGGCAGAATAGTGCCTACCATGAAAAAGCGATCAGCCAGATTCTGGAGGCTTCAGGGCTGGAAGACGCAGATTATGGTGCGTGGGATGAGGAAAAGCGACTTGCCTTTTTGAATAAGGAATTAAAAAGTAACCGTCCGTTTCTGGTTGCAGGAACGGCGTGCGGTCCGGAGGCCGACAATGTGCTGGGCTATCTGCGGGAAGTGAAAAAATATGTCGATCAATACGGCACCGAAGGGATCGGTGCGGTCATTGTAAGCATGACCCGGAGCCTGAGTGATCTGTTAGTGGTATACATCCTTTTCCGTGAGGTCGGTCTGCAGGATGCCGGATTGCCGGTGGTGCCGTTACTGGAAACCATTGATGACCTGAAGGCCGGACCGGAAATTCTCCGTGCCTATTTGGCTCATCCTGTGATCAAGGCACAACGTGATCGATCAAATCCGTTCTATCAGGAATTGATGCTGGGATACAGCGATAGTAATAAGGATGGCGGTATTTTGGCTAGCCGATGGAACATTTACCAGGCAGAAGAGAATCTTACAAAAATTGGCGATGAGTTAGGGGTCAAGCTGCGGTTTTTTCATGGCAGGGGAGGCACTATAAGCCGTGGAGGCGGAAAAATCCATCGCTTTTTAGATTCCATGCCACCGGGTTCGGTGAGCGGACAGATCAAAATCACGGTTCAGGGAGAGACCATTGCCAACCAGTTTGCCAACCGGCTAACAGCTACCTACAACATGGAAATGCTCGTGGCAGGGACCGCCCGACAAGCCATGACAAAGCCTGCCGGGAAAAGAGATGATATGAGGTATTCCATGATGGACGAACTGGCCTCAACATCCATGAAGATGTACCGAAGGTTACTGGATCATCCCCGTTTTATTGAATTTTATTCGCAAGCGACGCCGATCGATGTACTCGAACAAAGCAAAATCGGATCCCGGCCGGCACGGCGTACCGGTCAACGATCCCTGGACGATCTCCGCTCAATTCCCTGGGTATTCAGCTGGAATCAGTCCCGGTTTAATCTAACCGGATGGTTCGGTGCAGGTATTGCTCTGTCAGGGTACTCGAAGACTCATCCTGAAGATTTTGAGAATATGAAGCAGTTGGCTGCCAGCTGGCCCTTTTTCAAATATCTTATGATCCAGGTAGAAACAAACCTCCTGAATTCAGATACGGAGATTATGAAACGCTTTGCCGGGAATGTAGGTGATTCAACCACAAGGGAAGAGTTGATGGCATTGATACTGGATGACTATTCTCTTTGTCTACATACCATCGAGGAAATAATGGGGCAATCGGTTGAAGAACGACGAATAATAAGAACAAAAGACATCCAGCTCCGCAAGACGGCACTGAATGAACTACACACTATTCAGATCAATTATTTGCAGAAATGGCGTAAAAATTTTGACACCGAACAAAAGGAACAACTGTTGCTGCGTCTTCTGCTGGTAGTGAATGCCCTTTCCGGCGGGTTAAAAAATACCGGATAAAAATGGAGAGTAGGTAGTGGAGAAAATAGGTATATCTTATTGATCTTTACCATAAATCTACGGAACAATTAATTTATCAGATATAGAATATGGCATCAGGATTTTTTGCGCTGTTTGATGATATAGCGGTACTCATGGATGATGTGGCCACAATGAGTAAGATGGCTACTAAAAAGACAGCCGGGATCTTGGCAGATGACCTCGCGGTCAATGCGGAGAAGGCCTCCGGGTTCCTGTCTGCGAGAGAATTACCCGTGCTATGGCGAATCACCAAGGGGTCTTTACTGAATAAAGTGATCATTTTACCCGTTGCATTTTTGCTGAGTGCCTTCCTGCCTGTAGCCATTGTGCCCATCCTCCTGGTTGGAGGTGTCTACCTGGCTTATGAAGGGGCTGAGAAGATCTATGAATTTTTATTTCACCGGGAGAATAAAGCGAAGGCGCGGGCGATTGGCAAAATGACGCCCGAGGAAGCCCTCAAGCATGAGAGTAAAAAGATCAAGTCCGCCATCCTGGTTGATTTTATCCTGTCCG
>CAYGOW010000050.1:0-3125 GCA_964351425.1 uncultured Roseivirgaceae bacterium | reverse complement strand
AATGGATGACATGGGGTACTCCCTGATTGCCAGGAACGATGATTCTGGCAGCTTTACACACCGGACGGGTACGGTATTGGTGAAAACACTACCTTATATTATCCGGACCTTAAGTGTGGTGGGTACCCTTGCGATGATCCTGGTGGCTGGAGGAATATTTGTGCATAATCTGCATTTTGTTCACGACCTGGTCCAATTTATGCCTTCTATCCTCGGAGAATTTCTTACCGGATTAGTCATTGGTGCAGCCAGCCTGCCCCTGGTCAATTTGGCGAGCAGGATTTTCAGTAAGGGGTGAAGGAAATACGGAAATTCCGATTTCTATGAACACTCTGTTCTTTATTCATGTGTGCACAGATGCCGGAATGTCCGGTCTTTCACTACATGGCCGAGTTAACTAATTCCCAGAATTCTTCACGGTTATTGGTTCGAGGGAATTCAGTTTTTGGAACATCAACTTCCAAAAATTCACACAGTGGTTGCCAGCCTTCTTTTACCTGGTAAACCAGTAGTTGCTCCTTCGGAATTAAATTTTGCGCCGCTTTATTGTGTTCTTCGAATTTTTCTGCCAGGCCGGGGAAATCCAGGTCCATTGAAAATCCTGTTTTCTCCAGAACCTTTACAACCATATTCAGCCAGGCCTGGGGTTCAGGAGGTGCCTTATCCCGGTCACCCAGCAGTTTGTATATCGTTGAACCAAAACTTTCTGCCCAGGATTCTTTGCTTCGGTGTGTCAGTATGAACTTAGCATCAGGATACTTCGCATACAGTTCCTTAGAAAAGGCAGCGGTAGGCCAATCCACAGCACTTTCCATGCCCTGATAAACCGATTCGAAGCCACTTTCATTATTCAATACCTTATTCCAAAGTGGTACCTGTACCGACATATCCCGTGCCACACGTTCCATGTGGTGACAGGGCCCGAACTGGAGTTCTTCAAGGGCTGCTTTGAGAGAGAACGTTCCCGTCCGGCCAAGCCCGAGACCAATAACTTTTAATGACATATTTCTATCGTTAATTTATTTCAATGTAAGACAAATTATTTACGTAAACTATTGAATAATTGGAAGTTTGGTAAAGCCAGGGGATAGTGAAAGCAGGGTGCAGGCATTATTGGGTTATCGGCCAGAATGGGAGGATCAGGGATGACAGGATTTCGAAGCCTGAATAGATTGGTAATCATTTCAAAATGCATAAAGAAAAAGCCGGGTAATATTGATAACTAAATATTTGAATACTGATAATAATACTTGAAAAAAGCAGTAACATTGGGGCGTTTATTTTGAAATAAATGAAAGCAATTCTGATAAATCTGGCGCTACTGTTTGCAGTTCAGGCAGCGAGTGCACAGGAGCTAAGAACTCCGCCCGAAGATAAGGCATTGGTATACTTCGTTCGTGCTTCAGGCACTGGAGCCCTTATCAATTTCAAGTATTTTGATGGAGAGGATTATCTGGGGAAATTTAGTGGTGTAAACTATTTCATACATGAATGTGAACCGGGCAAACATGTGTTTTGGGTGACGGCAGAAAACAGGGAATTTCTTGAAGCAGAGCTCCTTCCGGGCAGGACCTATGTTGTAGAAGTCCGCCCGACGATGGGGATGATGAAAGCAGCTGTGAAGCTAATTCCTTTTGACAAAAATGACGAAAAAGCCCTCAAAAAGCTGGATAAAATTCTTTCTAAAAAGGAACCTATTGTACTTGACAATGAGAGTTTTGATAATGAAGAGGAGAAGCTGGAATTTTTTATTTCGAACGGATTAAAGAAATACGAGGAGGACAAAGAGAAAGGGAAGGTTGTTATTCTCAAGCAGGAGGATTATTATCAGTAAGCATGAGAAGGCTACATTTACTTAAAGTTATCCTGCTGCTTCTTATTGCTTCGCCAACCCTTTCACAGCACCTTGGGGCAGAGAAAAGCAGCGGTGCTGTTGGAATAGGAATCGGGTTACCTTATGGGGGGATTGGTGGGCGAATCAGTTACAACCCCCTGACCAATACTACCCTTTTTCTTGGTTTGGGGTATAATCTTGCCGGACTCGGCATAAATGTGGGAATGCAATACCTTGTGCCAAGCAGTAAACAGTCCCAGGTATATTTTTCCGCAATGTACGGTACCAATGCTTCGATAAAAGTAAAGGGATTGGATGAAGCCACTAAATCGTATTACGGACCTAGTTTCGGGATAGGCGTTCGTATAAACTCTTTACGAAGCGAAGGTTCTTACTGGGATGTCGGCCTTGTTGTGCCTGTCCGACCGTCTTCATTCAATGATGATATGGATGCGCTGGAGAATAATTCCTCTGTAACCGAAATATCAAAACCTTGGCCTGTACTTATTACCGCTGGCTATAATTTTAGTCTGACCAAGAGAAAAAGTTGAGTAGGCATAGATAGAAAGATCTGATTTGGTATGAAAAGCCGACGTATTTAATATGATAATGTAGAAAGCCTCACAGAATTATGTGGGGCTTTACTTTTTTATTGTAGCGATAAATTCAGGTCAGAGGGCGGATAGCGTTCTCAGGTTGAGTGCCTCGTGTTGCGATTCGTCGAATGTGTCAGCGAGTAGCAAAAAAAAAGTGAAATGTTCCGCTCTCGCTCTCACATTTCACTCTTCATTTTTGTACCCGGAGTGGGACTTCCCGCCTGCTGACGCAGTCGGGCAGGCCCGCCCGACTGAGCGATGTCAGTCGCTCCGGCGGGGAACCCACGACGCAATATTTTTATTAATCCAGCGACGACCGGCTGCCGACTTGAAATATTTTTCACGTTTCCTGGCTAAAGAATACCCACTAATTTTCTCAAAATAAATAAGTTTCCAAGGTCGGTATCTACTGGTAGATTTGGTTCTTCCTGCATTATGATCTAAAATCCTGGCTTCCAGCTTTTTGGTCAGCCCTTTATATAAACAGCCTGTTTTCAAGCTCTGAATGATATAAACGAAATACATGTCCGTAATTTTCAAAAGAAGCCGGACAAGGTGCCTTGAAAGAATGAAAGATTATTACCTGATGGTAATTTTATCTTAGAAAATATGAGAGTGTGAGTGAGAGTGTGAGAGCGAGGGAAAAACAAAAAGTGAAATGTTCCGCTCTCGCTCTCACATTTCACTCTTCATTT
>CAYGOW010000049.1:3359-14360 GCA_964351425.1 uncultured Roseivirgaceae bacterium | reverse complement strand
TTTTCTTAATTTCCCATTGTCCGAGCAAATAGGCCAAAACGAAGAACGGAATCATCAGCAGGTAGGACGAAACCGGACTACCTGCCAAAAGGAATTTGGCGAAAATAAGAACCAGTATTGGTGCATTATACCACCAAATGACCTTTCGGGTAAACTTTAACAAATAATCTGAATAGTATATTGCGTGGTCCAGATCTTCAACTATTGACCGGTCAAATTTATTCTCGCTATTAATTCGTTTTCGCCTGGTATATAAGGCGTAACCTGCGACGATAATCATAAAGGATGCGATCAAATAGGAAAAAATATTGTCCTTATCTACCCAGGAATCATACAAAAGATAGATCCCAAGGGTTAAATTCATGACGAACATGAAAATTTCTGAAATATCCACCCATCTTTTGATCCTGTCCCGCTTGTGGGTGATTCGGGAGTGCAATGTTGATTCATTTATGGCATACATAGTCATCTTGTTTTGTTCATTCCATATTTTCTTTATTTCATCGAATTCCATTGCCTTACATTTTTTGGGATTTTTCTGTGAGAAATTTCTTAATACGATGAATCTTTACCCCAATTGCACTCTCCGAAATACCCGTTATTTCCGCCATCTCCTTGTACCTATATCCATCCAATAGAAGAAGTGCTACTGCCCGGTCAATTTCATTCAGGTTCGCAATTTCTGCATATAACCAGTCCAATCTGCTATCCGTTTGTTCACCTACTGTTTCCAGTATATATCCATCCTTTCGGAGATTATTTCTTCCTTCGCGCTGTTTGTTTTCCTTTGCCGTCCAGGTAATTGCCGGATTTAATGCAACCAGATAGATCCAGGTGGAAACCGCAGATTTATGCTTGAACCTGGGTATGGAACGCCATACCTGAACCGCAATTTCCTGGAAGATATCATCCTCCTCAACACTACTTTGCGCAAATGATCGAACAATTTTAAAAAAGAGTCCTTTGTGGTCACTTAGCCACTTATTGAAAACTTTTAGTTGCTCTTGTTGCGTCATTCTCCTAATTAGTCAGGATAAATGGTTGGATTATTACAAAACGAAAATCTTTTTAATAAAAAAAGGCCCATACATTCGTACAGGCCCATAATTAAAACTTTCGGCTTATTTAGTATGGCAAGTCCGCGGTCGCCACTTCCCTGTATATTTTCCAGCCATCCCCTTCATTCTTAAAAAGCATCAGGTAGGTATCATGGAGAATCATGGCTTCTTCTGCCCCATCAGGTAAATAGGTTGTTTCTGATTTTCCCAACTCATACCCCCATGTCTCATTGATGATTACAATTTCCATAGGACTGATGACCAATTTGGCGCCCGCAGGATAAGGACCGCTTGTGGCATATCCCTTGTATACATCCCAAAGTGGGCCATTTGGTCCGAATGACATAAAATCAGGATGTGCAAGCCTTCCCATGGGTTCATAGTTACCGCTCTCTACCATAGCCATGAACTCATTACGTAGTTCGTCTAATTCGGCTTTTATTGCGGTGGTATCAAGTGGTTCTTCTTCAACCACTTCCACTACCTCAACATTATCTGTTGGTGCCGAGCAAGAAATCATCCCGAAAAGGGCCAGAGAAACGAATATAAATTTGAATGATAGTTTATTCATTGGTTATAATTTTGGTTGTGTTATAAGCTAAAATATAACAAAAATAATACGTGAAATAAAATCATCTTATATCACTTACAAATCAAGCTTCCTTGGCCGCTTCTTCCTGATAACCAAGTAGAAATGCTTTTATATACTCATCAAGATCTCCATCCAGGACGTTCTGTACGTCGGTGCGTTCCACTCCCGTCCGTGTATCTTTGATCAGCTTGTAAGGGTGTAACACATAGTTTCTGATCTGCGAACCAAAATCAATTTTCATTTTTGAGCTTTCAATTTTATCCCGCTCTTCATTCCTCCGCTCAATTTCCGCCTGGTACAGCCTGGATTTAAGCATCTTTATGGCCTTCTCCTTATTCTGTAATTGAGACCTTTCCTGCTGACATTCGATCACAATGCCGGTTGGCTCGTGATGCAACCGCACAGCTGTTTCTACTTTATTGACATTCTGACCGCCTTTACCACCGGCACGATAGGTGTCCCAGGTAATATCAGCAGGGTTATAATCAATTTCTATGGTATCATCAATTATAGGATAGACGTAAACAGAAGCAAAAGATGTGTGCCGACGTCCTCCGGAATCAAATGGGGAAATCCGGACTAGCCTATGCACCCCAATCTCGGATTTTAAATTTCCGTAAGCGAAGTCGCCATCAATTTCAAGCGTAGCAGACTTGATCCCCGCCGTATCACCCGGCTGGTAATTTACCTGCCTGACCGAGTAGCCTTTCGACTCTCCCCACATGATGTACATGCGGTTCAACATATCTGCCCAGTCCTGTGATTCTGTGCCACCAGCCCCGGGATTTATCTCTAACATAGCCCCTAACTGATCTTCCTCGTTGCTCAACATCTTTTTGAATTCCAGGGCTTCAAGCTCCTTCAGCGCTTTGGCATATTCGCGGTTCATCTCCTCTTCACCAACATCCCCGGCTTCATAAAATTCATTGAGCGTGTCGACGTCCTCAATTAGGGCTTTCACTTTATCAAAATGATCGGTCCATACCTTCTTGGCACGGATAGCCTTCATTACTTTTTCTGCTTCCGCGGGATCATCCCAGAATCCGGGCTGAACGGTAAGCATTTCTTCGTCTTGTATCTCCTCTACTTTTTTATCGTAGTCAAAGATACCTCCTCAAGGCTTCAACACGTGCCTTCAAGTCTTTCAACTCGTCTGTAGTCATAAATCAATTGGTTAATCTGCGTAAACAAAGCTACATCAATCCACGGTAAAAAAAGAATCACAGCGCAGGCTTCATCGCTGCCGAAGATCAACGATATCAATTATGAATCTGCCGCCGGGACGAAATTTTCTCTTCCTGAAAAGTTTCATTAGAAATCCCGCTCCGATTATCCCGCCGGAAATGGCCCAGGTTTGTGCACTAACTCCGCCAGGCTCATCCTGAATAAGCTTCTGGTTAATATAGTCCCCGGCCAGAAACAGCAAACCCGCAGCAATTACCTTATTCCCCCCGGAATCAAAATGGAAATTTTGAAATCGCTTTTTGGAAATATCGATTACTTCAAAATCCGTCAAGGCTATCTCATAATAATGAAACCGTACGGTATCCCTGCGTAATCCCTGGATCAAATCTTTACGAAAATAATTGTCGCCGCGTAGTTGAAACCTGATTTCATCTCCTTCACGAAATATTGCGGTTCGTTGTGTACCTGCCTTTTGTAGGAGAAGATAAGGCTCAACGGCTTGTTGAGCCTGCAGGACAAATCCATATCCTGAAACGAATAAAATGATTAATAATAATCGTTGCATAGAGCAAAAAAAACCCTGTAACACGCGCTACAGGGATATGATAAGGTCAGCTGTCAAATCATCCGTAACCATCCATACGGATCTTCGGATCGTCCCGCCTTAATATCATCCAGTGCTTTGAGCACCTTCGGCGCAAATTCTCTCGATTCAACAGGGGGTAATTGCAAATCCTCCTCCCGATACCCAATGGTGTCAATGTGTGCAATCGTTGCAGCAGTTCCCGCGCCAAAAGCCTCCTGAAGACGACCTGATTTGATGGCATCCACAATTTCAGCCACCTCAACTTTTCTCTCTTCTACCTTCATGCCCCAATCCCGCGCCAGGGTCAACACACTGTTTCGTGTAATTCCGTTCAGAATGGTATCTCCCAAAGCAGGTGTAATAAGCGTATCATCAATCACGAACATCACATTCATGGTGCCGCTTTCCTCAATGTATTTATGCTCCTTGCCATCCGTCCAAAGCAACTGGTCATATCCCTTGGCCTTCGCCAGTTGGGCAGGATAAATGGCCGGTCCATAGTTACATCCTGTTTTGCAATATCCACTGCCACCTTCAACAGCGCGAACGAAGTGGTCTTCAATCTTAACCTTCACCGGCTTGCTGTAATAAGCTCCTACCGGACAGGTAATAACCATGTATCGAAACTTTTCCGACGGTCGGATTCCAATAAAATCATCATCGGAAAACAGGAAAGGTCGAATATATAAACTCGTTCCGGGATGTGATGGCACCCAGGCCCGGTCCAGATCTAGTAATGTGTCCAGGCTATCAAAATACAATTCTTCCGATAGCAGAGGCATGCACATCCGCTCGGCCGACTTGTTCAGACGCTTGATATTCATATCCGGTCGAAAAACAGCCACTTTACCGCTCTCGTGCTTATACGCCTTCAATCCTTCGAAAATGGATATGCCATAATGGACTGCAGGACTCGCGGGGCTTAGCGTCATTGGCTTATACGGCTCAATCTTCGCATTGTTCCAGGCTTTTCCGTCGTAGTTTACGGAAAACTGGTGATCTGAATAAATCTTCCCGAACTCGATATTGGCAGGATCAAGCTGATCGATCTTGCTTTGGGTATTCCTTACTATCTGGATATTTTTCGTCTCAATCATAACGACTTGTATTTACCGGACAAATTTAAGAAAAATGACTAAGTAACCCGCATTAGCCGCGTGGCTTCCAGGGAGTTTCTTCCACATTTAATTCCTTACTCATCTTTCTGCAGAGTACGAATAAATAGTCGGAAAGTCGGTTCAGGTAATGAATAATCACTTCGTCTACTGATGTCATTTCCGCCAACGTCACAACACGACGTTCTGCACGCCGGCAGATACATCGGGTGATATGCCCTATTGAAACGGAAGGATGGCCGCCTGGTAAAATAAAATTCTTCATTGGCTCCAGTGTGGTCTCCATCGTATCTATTTCCTCCTCCAATTGGGACACGGCCTCCGGATGAAGCGTTGGAAGGTTGGCTCGTTGCTCTTCGTCTTCAGTGGCCAGTTGTGAACCAATGGTAAACAAATTTTCCTGAATCTTGACAAGCAGGTCCTTGCGGACTGCATTCACTTCCTGATCCCGCAATAAGCCAAGCTGGCTATTCAGTTCATCAACGGTCCCATACGCCTCGATGCGCACATGTGCCTTGGATACTCTGCTTCCACCAAAGAGTCCCGTGATCCCTTTGTCTCCTGTCTTCGTGTAAATTTTCATTCTGAATCTGTAGAAACCGGCTTGTTTCGGGTAATGCTTTCGTTTACATCGTCCCGCTCAACAAGTCCATCTCGCAGGCGTATGATTCGGTGCGCATAATGTGCTATGTCATCTTCGTGCGTCACCATAATGATCGTATTTCCCTCGTCATGTAAATGCTGGAATAAATCCATGATGTCGTAGGACGTCTTGGTATCCAGGTTACCTGTGGGTTCATCCGCCAGGATGATACTCGGATTATTAACCAGCGCGCGTGCAATCGCAACCCGCTGTCGCTGTCCACCGGAAAGTTCATTAGGGCGGTGATCTGCCCTCTCGGCCAGACCTACACTATTTAGTGCCGCGAGTGCTTTTTCTTCGCGGTCAGCTTTACCAAATCCGGCATAAATTAATGGCAACGCTACATTCTCCAGGGCAGAAGCTCTGGGCAAAAGATTAAAGGTCTGAAATACAAAGCCGATTTCCTTGTTTCTGATTTCAGCCAATTCGTTTTCGGTGAGATCACTCACATCATTTCCATTAAGAATGTATTGGCCGCCGGTAGGGGTATCCAAACATCCAATAATGTTCATCAACGTGGATTTTCCGGATCCCGACGGACCCATGAATGCCACATATTCGCCCTTATTAATTGTTATATCAATGGATTTCAGGGCCTCCACCGTTTGGGTACCCATTTTATAAATTTTCGAAATCTCTGATGTTTCTATGATCTTGCCCATGAATTAAGCGCTCGGTTAATATCTCTAAACAAAGGTATAAATTTCAACGCCTTTCGCTTACACCAATTACTTGAACGGTGTTTTGACCGACTGAGTGTCAGTTTAACAGCGGCGACGGGAAGGTGTTCAATAATTTCAAATCTCAAAGAGAAATGTACGGGTAACGGCCTCTCAGTGATGATACACCTGAGTACATAGATCTCATCATAGGTCATGACCTCCTTAAATGTTCATGGAGATCGTATCGAGCTTATCCGTCGTTCAAAGCTCTAAACTTCCGTCAGGTCCCGTTTTTTTCTACGATCACCACAGTAGAGCACCTGCTTCCGTAATCCGGACTTTTTATGAACATTGGAGAAAGCATCTCTTCCATCTCCACTCCCACACCTGTATCTGGCAGTTGCTGCCTGTCGGCTTTTACATCATCATAAAGCAGCTCAAAAAGGTCCCGCTCCTTTATTTTTGGCTTCCCGCTGATCGATTTAAGACGCTCCTTACCTTTCTCCACTTTGGGCCAGGGCGTATTCAGCAAAGCATTGCTTAGTCCGTGGATACCTTCTTCTACTTTTTCCACCGCCTCCCCGTAATTTCCATAATACCAGAGTTCGCCGCTCAAGTCCCCGCAAAGCAAATTGAACCCATTATAATCCGATCCGTTTTTCTTTACCTCGAGAAGGTATTCTTTAGCCGGCACGTCATTCTCCAGAAATTTACTGACAAGGTGTCCGCGGGAAGGTGCATCTTCCCGGATGGATCCCAGGTCCCTGTAATTTGTCAGCAAGGCCACCCGGCCTTTTCGGGAAATCCCCATCCACGTACCGCCCCCCAATAAGTCCCGGCCTGCCAGAATATGCCTGTTGTCTTCCCAAAAGCCCGCTGGCTCCGTAGGCCGGCTGTAGAATTCATCCCTGTTGGCAGCAATTACCAGGGGATATTCGGGGTGAGCTTGACGGGAGAATAATACGAGGCACATACTAATTACGATTCGTCAAACAAGGTGAGTTGCGGGGGCAATAACTGAAAAGACATGCGATGATGCGGGGTTACCCCATACAGGTGAATGGCATCCCGGTGTGCGCGGGTTGGATAGCCTTTATTCCGGTCCCAGCCATATTGGGGAAATTTCTCGTGAAGATCCCGCATAAGATCATCCCGATAGGTCTTCGCCAATACGGATGCCGCGGCAATGCTGTAAAAACGCCCGTCTCCTTTGATCATACACTCATAGGGTATGGTATTGTGGGGCTTGTAGCGGTTGCCATCAATCAATAATAGCTCCGGGCAACAGGCAAGCTGATCAATGGCCACGTGCATGGCCTGGTAGGAGGCATTTAAGATATTGATTTCGTCAATCCGTCGATTATCCACGACGCCAACCGCCCAGGCGATGGCATCCCGCTTGATTTCGACCTTCAACTCCTCCCTGGCTTTCTCGGTAAGCGGTTTGGAATCATTCAGCAAAGGGTGCGCGTAATCTGCCGGCAGGATCACCGCTGCTGCTACAACCGGACCCGCCAAACAGCCTCTGCCTGCCTCATCACAGCCTGCTTCCACTTTCTCACCCGTATATGATGGTAACAACATAAAGTAAATATAGGCGCATCCGGGTGGAATGAAAAAAGATCAATCGTTAAATTAAATACCTCGGGCTACACGCCTAAAAAATGATAGCTTTGCACCATGTCTGCAAAAAATCCTTGGAAAACCTTGTCCTCCCGGGAAATTTACTCCAACCGATGGATCTCTGTCGCCGAACACCAGGTAATAAATCCAGGTGGCGGCAAGGGCATTTACGGGAAGGTTTCATTCAAACATCTCGCGGTCGGAATTATTCCCGTTGACGACGAATTGAATACCTGGCTGGTTGGCCAGTATCGCTATACGCTGAATACGTACAGCTGGGAAATCCCTGAAGGGGGTGGTCATCCGGATGAAGAACCAATCATCGCTGCACAGCGCGAACTGGCTGAAGAAACCGGGTTGACAGCTCGTTCGTGGGAATTCCTGCTGGCAATACATACCTCCAATTCGGTGACAGACGAACTCGGTCATATCTACCTGGCCAGGGATCTCACGGCCGGAACGCCAAATCCGGAAGAATCGGAATCTGATTTGAAAATTAAGCGACTGCCTCTGAGCGAAGCTGTGGAAATGGTCATGGACGGGCAGATCACCGATTCACTCAGCGTTGCAGGCTTATTAAAGGCGGCCAGAATCCTCAACCTGTAATCCTTTATGCGGCAGAATTACCGGGAACATATCAGGATCACTTTTCACCTTGCCTATCCGGTCATGTTAAGTCAACTGGGCCATATGATGGTCAACGTGGCGGATGCCGTGATGGTTGGCCAATTGGGCGCAACCCCGCTTGCGGCAGCTTCCCTCGCAACGCCGGCCCGCGCGACGGTGGGCAGCTGCACTCGCCAATGTTATCTTTCACCTGTTGCTGATGTTTGGGATAGGGGTAAGCTACGGAATTACGCCACTGGTAGCCGCCGCGGATGGGGAAGGCAATCTGCTCAGATCCGGTCAACTACTGAAACACGCGAGCGTTATCAATCTTATTACCGGCTTACTGCTATTTTCTTTGGTTTTTATCGGTAGCCGTAGCCTGCGGTTTCTCAATCAACCGGAGAATGTAGTCGATATGGCCATTCCCTACCTGAATATCATCACCTTGTCCATGATTCCGCTGATGATCTTCCAGACCTATCGCCAATTTGCCGAAGGGCTTTCACGGACGAAAATGGCGATGATCATTGTAATCGCCACCAATCTCCTGAATGTGGGTCTCAATTATATCTTTATCTACGGCAAACTCGGCTTTCCGGCCCTCGGCCTGAATGGCGCCGGCTGGGCCTCCCTGATCGCCCGGGTATTGCTGGCCGTTTGGATGGCAGCATATATCTATTTCGGCCGTTCCTTTCGCCCGTATCGTATTGGTTTCACCATCGGACGGTACCGCAAAATCATTTATCGCAAATTACTGAACATTGGATTGCCCGCCGGTTTCCAATACATATTTGAAGTGGGTGCCTTTGGCTTTGCCGTTATCATGATTGGCTGGCTGGGCACTAACGCGATGGCAGCACACCAGATAGCTATCAATATGGCGGCTATTAGTTACATGGCGGCTTCCGGCCTCTCTGCCGCGGCAACCATACGGGTAGGCAACCAATGGGGCCGCAGAGATATTCACACCCTGCGTGGTGCGGCATTTACCATTTACGGCATGGTCATCGTATTTATGGCCTTTTGTGCGCTGGTCTTTATTACCGGACGTCACTTTTTTCCTTCTTTATACATTGACGATACCGAAGTGATTACCATGGCCGGTTCACTCCTGGTGATTGCCGCATTTTTCCAATTGTCCGACGGAATTCAGGTAGTGAGCCTTGGCGCACTTCGCGGACTGGAAGATGTTAAAATACCCACCATTTTCACATTCCTGGCCTATTGGGTCATCGCCCTGCCCGCGGGATATTTACTCGCATTTCCCCTGGGCTTTGGCGTACAGGGCATTTGGTCCGGATTGTTAATTGGCCTGACCACTGCGGCAATTGTACTCTTTCTCCGATTTCGTCATCTTACCCGCAAGCTTTTGCCGGAATAGCCATTTTGGTTATCTTCACTCGTAAATTACCTCACTATGAAATTGTCTATCTCTGCCTTGCTGACAGGTATCCTGTTACTGACCATCACCCTTTCTTTCTCACAGGATTATCCTGCCATTCTCCCCATGCGTGAACGTGCCCGGGTTATTGACGATCTGCTCGAAGAAAAAATTGAAACGGTACTCCCCGTTTTGATGAAAGATGCAGGCATTGATATGTGGGTAGTTATTTCCAGAGAATACAATGAGGATCCGGTGATCAAAACGATGCTGCCTGCCACCTGGCTGAATGCGCGTCGCCGGACAATTCTGGTCATGACGCTGCAGGGGGACACGGTAGAAACCCTGGCAGTGGCTCGCTATGATGTGGGTACGCTCTTTAAGAAAGCCTGGGACAAGGAAGCGCAGCCGGATCAGTGGAAACGACTGGCAGAAATTATCGCTGAACGTAATCCTGCGAAAATCGGGTTAAATTATTCGGACCATTACGGGCTTGCTGATGGGCTGGCTTCAACCGATTTAAAGCAGTTTCAGGAATCGCTGCCTAAAAAATTCAGAGAGCGAATCATCTCAGCCGAACCTCTTGCCGTTGGTTGGCTTGAAACACGGACAGAACGGGAATTGACCATTTACCGGCATATATGCGAGATCGCTCACGATATCATTCAGGAGGCTTTTTCTTCAGAAGTCATTCACCCGGGTATTACCACGACCGAAGACGTGGTCTGGTGGCTGCGCGACAAAGTACGTGACCTCGGTCTCGTTACCTGGTTTCATCCAACGGTATCCATTCAACGGGCCGATCCGGAATCATTTGATCACCTAAGAAGTTTCTCGTCGCGTCCTGAAAATAATGTTATTCTGCCGGGTGACCTCCTTCACGTGGATTTTGGAATTACCTACCTGCGGTTAAACACCGATACCCAGCAACACGCCTATGTCCTGCGAAATGACGAATCCGACGCACCCGGGTATCTGAAACAGGCATTGGCAAATGGCAACCGCCTTCAGGATATATTCACCAATAATTTTGGGCTGGGAGTTACCGGTAATGAGGTCTTAAAGAAATCCAGGGAAGAAGCCATCAACGAAGGCATTAAACCCTCCATTTATTCTCACCCGATCGGATATCACGGCCATGCCGCAGGGACTACCCTCGGCATGTGGGATTCTCAGGATGGAGTGCCTTACACAGGCGACTATCCCCTGCACTACAATACCGCCTATGCGATCGAGTTAAATGCCGCTACTTTTATTGAAGAATGGAACAAAGAAATACGCATCATGCTGGAAGAAGACGCCATGTTTACCCAGGCTGGTGTTCAGTATATTGACGGTCGTCAAACGTCCCTGATACTGATTCGCTAGCATCGTAATTATGACCAAAATCCTGCGCATACTTCATTCTGTACTGGCGGCTCTGGTTTTTACTATCCTGTTCTTTCTATTTCTCCCGCTATTCCTGATACCCATTCTGGTACCCAAGTGGCACCACCTGACTGGAGTTATTAACCGGATATGGGCGCGATTTTTCTTTACCCTTACCC
>CAYGOW010000049.1:918-3349 GCA_964351425.1 uncultured Roseivirgaceae bacterium | reverse complement strand
GAACAGCCAGTTTGTTTTCTGTCCCAATCACTTTTCCTACTTTGATATTCCCAGCATGGGCCTGAATAAGATCAATACGATTTTCGTCGGGAAAAGCGATATGGAAAAAATCCCACTTTTCGGTTTCATGTACCGAAAATTGCACATTACCGTTGATCGGGAAAGTCTGAAAAGCCGCTATGCCACGCTTGTTCGCTCCAAACAAGCCCTTGAAGAAGGTAAAAGCCTGGTGATATTCCCCGAGGGTGGAATTATTACGCAAAATCCGCCTGTAATGTCCCGGTTTAAAGATGGTGCTTTTCGGGTTGCCATCGAACAACAAATTCCAATAGTACCCGTTACCATTCCGTATAATTGGATAATTTTGCCCGATTATACATTTTTGCCTAGGAGGCACCTCATGAAAGTGATTTTTCACGAACCGATCCCTACCCTGGGAATGACCATGGATGACCTGGCTGACCTTAAACACAAGACATATCGGATCATAGATGAGGAGTTGAAAAAATTGAATAATGAAAATAAATAAAGAACTTCTTCATAAAATTGCCCATTTGGCCCGCATTGAATTTGATGAAAAATCAGAAGAGGCCATGATTCAGGATATGACGCGAATGCTGGATTGGGTGGAGAAGTTAAACGAACTGGATACTGACGGGGTTGAGCCCCTGACGACAATGTCACATGAGGTGAATGTATTAAGGGAGGATGGCGTGACTACACACATGTCTCACGAAAGGGCGATGTTGAATGCCCCGAAGCGAGATGCTGATTACTTCAGAGTTCCTAAAGTGCTTGAATAACACCTATGCAACAACTATTTTTTTGGCGTAACTGGCCGACCGGTTTGCGATTTTTTTACGGCCTGCTGCTGGTTTTAATTTTATTCTCAGCGGCATTTGTTCTCTACTTTGACTTCACCGGATTATCAGGAATCCTGGGGTGGGATACCCTGGCCCGGACGGAACAGCTCGAATTACCTATTCAGCAATTCAGTGTAAGTCTCTTTCAATTTACCACCGAACTCGATACCGCCTTATTCTGGCAATACTTCGACGGTAGTTCGGTACAGGTAAATATGCTTTCCTATTATTTGTTCCTGGGACTATCTGTCCTTTCCATGCTCCTGCTGATCACAGTCATTACGAATTTAAAAGGATTCTGGTACTTTGTCGGGGCTTCCCTGCTTCTGGTCGCCCTGGTGAACTATAAATTCGAGCTGATTTATCTCTTCGGTCGGGAAGACAAAACCGGGCTGGCTATTGCATTCGCCTTGTATATCCCCCTGACCTACTACTTTAATCGCATCAATACGACCATTTCATTGCTGAAACGATTCCTGGTATTCCTGGTCGTGACGGTCGGTTTTGCCACAGTCATTTACTTTTTTGCCGGCGTTGAGCGCCCCTTCTTCTATCTTGCCACTTCCGGTGTGTTGAATCCCCTGGTGCTCGCACTTGTCTTCATCCTGATTGTTGCACATGAAATTATGATTGCGCTCATCTATGTGATCACCTCCACCAATCGGCTGGGGTCAGGCAAAAACCTGAATCATTTTTTAATTATATCCGGAATCTACCTCGTCAATCTGCTACTTGCTTACATGTATGAAGCCCATATCATTGAATGGGACCTCATCTACATTAACTTGTTTGTTTTGCTGCTCATATCTGGCTTTGTCGGGCTCTGGGGATATCAGCTTCGGGAAAAGCAATATGGATACTTGTTTTCGTTTAATCCGACCGGTGCACTTTTCTACGCCGCCATGTTCCTGTGTTGCCTAGTCACCATTGTGCATTTCTACGCCACCGCCAATGATCCGGCAATCGAGGTATTTCGTGATATTATCATTTACAGCCATCTGGGATTTGGTCTGATTTTTTTGATCTATGTCCTGGCCAACTTCATTACACCATTGGGTGAAAACCTTCCCGTATACCGGGTTCTTTTCGACCCGACACGAATGCCGTATTTTACCTTTCGGCTGGCAGGCGCGATCACTTTTATGGCCTTTGTGTTTGCGGCAGATATCCAGGTGCCTATCCGGCAGGGTACGGCAGCGTATTATAATGGACTGGGAGACATGTACGCGGATAACAACGAATGGGTATTTGCCCTGCGTTACTATGAAGAGGCGGCCTTGTACGGGTATAATAATCACAAAGCAAATTATGCCCTGGGTAAATTCCATACCGACCGAAAAGACTACGGAAAAGCCATCACGCATTACCAAAATGCTACAGAAAAATGGCCCACACCCCAAAGCTTTATTAATCTCAGCAATACGTTTTTGGAGAATGACCGGTTTTTTGATGCCCTCTTTACCCTAAAGCAGGGCCTCGAACAATTCCCTGAAAGTTATCACATTAAGAATAATCTTGGATTAATTTATAACCGCACAGAATTGCTTGATTCTGCGTATTTCTTTCTG
>CAYGOW010000049.1:0-908 GCA_964351425.1 uncultured Roseivirgaceae bacterium | reverse complement strand
CAGGCCAACCGAGAATCCGATAATTTATCAGCAGCCGGAAGCAATGTCATAGGTTTGCTCGCAAAAAATGTGATCCCGGTCGATATTGATTCGGTATTGAACATGTACGGAAACCCCGAAGATCCGATAACATTAAACAATACGCTGGTGTGGAAGAACAGCAATTTTCAACCGTATGACTTTGCCTATATTCCACCCGATTCATCCCTGAGTTTCCTGGAAAGCTATTTATTGTACAACAGTACGTTAAATTACCTCTACAAAGAGGATTCACTGGATACGCGATGGCTTAACCAATTTATTCAACACCCAACCAACCTCGCGTATCGCGATAATCTTGAGACAGCCAGTGCATTTAATCTATACAAAAATCATCAGGTAAACCGCGCGTTTCGTCTCATGAACTGGATTGCCAACCGCAATCCAACAGGAGATGCTGACCCCTTTGTTTTTATCGGCAAATGGGCCATGCAGCAAAATGCGCCTGATGTAGGAGCAGAATACTTTGGCTGGGCCCGCGATCGTCGGGTGGAAGGCGCTGATTTTCTCCAGGCCATTGGCTTGTCAGAAAACCAGCAAATTACAGCGGCCAAACAGGCATGGCTATATCTTCTTGAATCAGGGGAAGAAAATACACAAGCGCTTGCCTCCTACTTGCTGCAACTATATAACGGGGGTGACGATACATTTAACGAACTGAATGACCAGGGAAAGTTTCACTTCATTCACTTCAATTCTTCCCGATATGATTCCGCCTTGCTTCGCAGCCAGGTTGCGCGTATCAATGACCCCGATTTTAAAGCTCGCGCTCTACTGGATATCAGCAAACGCCACTTTGAAAACGACAGACTGCTTACTGCCATTCAATGGTTTGATTTGCTGGGCGGATTGTCCCTGTCGGATCCGGA
>CAYGOW010000048.1:0-14470 GCA_964351425.1 uncultured Roseivirgaceae bacterium | reverse complement strand
GGCTTCCGGCTTCACAAATTTCCATTCGCTCATGTCGTCTGAGTACCAGTATCCATGAGAGCGAGTCACAAACATAAAGTAGGTGCCTTTGTAATTAATTACTGCGGGGTCTGCACCGGACCGGTAGGAAACGCCCTGATGCGCATAGTGCGACATATAGGTGTAATCAATATCAACCGGATTGCAATAGGTAGTCCGGGCTTCCGTCGAAAGTACACCCTGAGCATGCCCCCAGGTCAGGGGACAAAAGAGCAAACCACTCAGGCACAAGTGAAATATTTTACTCATACGTAAAACCCAGCTTGTCTAATCCCTGGCGGACCTCCGGCGCAGACATAAACAGGTCCCAGATCAGTCCGGTCCGGTAATTTTCAATCATAACAGGAATAGGCCCCTGGTCGATAGCCAGGTAACGTGGTAGGTACCAGTCATACTCAAAACTAAATGCATCATATGGGCCATATTCTCCCACCAGTGAATCCGTTTCGGTATAAAGAAATTTAAGAAAGGCCATGCTTTGTTCGGGTGTGTAGGGAAAAGAAGACAACGCAGCTGTGGGCGAGATGACACCCAGATCATGGTCAGGCCGGTGTCCTGCATACCCCTTTATCGAATAGCTTGACGTAAGTCCCCAGCAATCCGGTCCGTATCCTTCAAAGTCATTTGGATTGGCCACACAATGTTCGTAATGAATCATGGCATGGTTGGTATTAAGCTGCCAGTAATCTGCGTATTGATCTTTGAGATTTGTCGGATTCAGTCCGACGTAGGAATAATGCGCCCAGAAAAGAGGCCCTACCGGACTGTCATTTGTTTCGTAGTGATTGAGAACCGTAGGTAATCCGTAATAAACTGTGTCATTGGTTATTTCGCCGCCGCGTGCCCACCCTTCGTGGTACACGGCAGGATCAACACCATGGGTCGGAGAAGATGCGGCCAGCACATACATGATCAGGCATTCGTTATAACCGCGGACATCGAAATTCATGTCCCAGCCATAATTAGGTGACCAATGCCAATAGAGCACATTCTGACCTCCCTGTGTATGCCAGTCAAATTCGATCCCTCGCCATAGTGCGTCCATACGGTTCTTCAAATCAGCTTCCCGAGAATCCGATTCATCAGGATATTGTCGAACGGTGAGCAGGCCTGCTGCCAGAAATGAGGTTTCCACCAGATCTCCGCCATCATCTTTTTGGCTGAAGGCATGGACTTTTCCGGTGGGACCGTCCCACCAGTGAGGCCACACACCATGAAAAGAATCTGCTTTTTCCAGGTAATCAACAATTTGCTCAAAGCGATCCAGCCCCTCATCCCGGGTAATAAATCCACGCTCAATACCTACTACCATGGCCATCAGACCAAAACCAGAACCACCGGAAGTGATGATATCCTTATCATGGCTGGGATAAATATTATCCATGTGATTTCGTTCCCTTGCCAGTCCGGAAACCGGCTCAGCTCCGTCCCAGAAATATTGGAATGTCTGGTATTGAACAAGGGTGAGCAGTGAATCTTCTGTAAGTTCCGCCTGAACCTGTTCAGGTCTTGCTGCTTCCTGTGCCTGTGGCTGGTTGCAGGATACTATTGCATAAACAATGAATGAAAATAGTGCCAGGTTGATAATACGGTTCATAATTACGTGTCTTTTTGATTCAGATTGTTAATCATAGGTAAATCCAAGCTTATCCAGTCCGCCCCTCACATCCGAATCCATCATAAACAGATCCCAGAGCAGGGCAGAACGGTAATTTTCGATCATCAGAACGATTGGTCCCTGATCAATGGCGAGGTAAGAAGAGGCATACCAATTCTCCGTCATATTGTACGCATCATAAAACCCATAGTCCCCCCATAATTTATCACCCAACACATAGTAGAAAAACCGAATGGCTTCCATAGATTCTTCCGGAACATACGGTATGGACGATACGGCAGCGGTGGGGGTTATGACCCCAAGGTCGTTGCCCGGAGAATGCGCCGAATACCCTTCATTATTATCGCTGGCGGTCAATCCCCAGCTCGCAGAGCTATATCCGACATAATTTAAGGGATTTTGAATGCAATAGGCCCGGTTAATCTCGCTGTGTGCTATATTTTGTTCCCAGTAGTTGGCATACTGATCTGCCAAATTTCTTGGGTCCAGTCCCAGAAACGAATAATGACTGAAGAATAAAGGCCCTCCACGGTCATAACCAAGTGGCAAGGTAATCCCGAAAAATGAGTTGCCATTTTGCATCGCCCCGTTTCTCGCCCAACCATCGTGATATACTTGCGCATCAATGGGGTGGGTCGGTGATGATGCCGCCAGGACATACACAATCAGTGATTCATTCCAACCCGAAATTCTCAGGTTCTTCTCCCAGGCAAAGTTGGGAGACCAGTGCCAGTACAGTACGTTTTGTCCCCCTTGCGTAAACCAGTCCCATTCTACGGCTTCCCAGAGATTTGTAATCTTATTCCTTATCGAAAGTTCCTGTGCATTGCTCGCGTTCAGGTATTGACGTACGGTGAGAAGGCCTTGAATCATAAAAGCCGTTTCGACGAGATCTGCCCCATCGTCGTCAGCACTGAATGGAATCGTTTCACCTGTATTGCCATTCATCCAGTGCGGCCAGACGCCATGGAATCGATCCGCTTCTGCCAGGAAATTGACAATTCTTTCAATACGGTCAATACCTTCCTGGCGAGTAATGAAACCTCTTTCTATACCCACAGGAATAGTCATAATGCCAAATCCGGACCCGCCGGTAGTGACCAGGTTTCCCGACGTATTACGTTCCCTGGCCATCCCACTGGCCGGATGGCCAAAATCCCAGAAATACCGGAATGTTTGCTGCTGAACCTTGGTGAGCAATTCCTCGTCACTGATTTCAGGGAACTTATAAGACGAATCCAATTCGGTATAAAACGGAAGTGAATATCCATCAAAACTTCCTCCATCCGCACTTTGCAGTTCGTCAGATATCTGCAGGGTATAATTTCGCAAATACGCCAAGGGAGAATTGGACGTAATATCTATTTGCCGGTCATTATCAGAAGGTGTGTAACTCGTATTCGCTCCCGGAAGTGAGAATGCTTGTTCGAACGATGATACATCAATTGGGGTACTGAACAAAATGCTCATAGACAAGTTGACCGGTACATTCTGAACGCGTTGTTGAGATAGCACATCTACCTCATTTACGGTAATGGAAAGAATCTCCAGTGCATTTGCACGGGTCTTGAACCGGATTGTGGCGGGCAATGCCTGGCCACCGGATGTGCCGCGGAGCGAATTACTTATTTGAACCTCATACACCTGATTATCGGCTAGTGGGCCTATGGTGGATATATTAACCGATGTATTCATAGATCCAAGGCGGCGGGTAGTGGGTACTTCACCCGCATTGGCGAATAGAACAATTCCCTCATCCAGCGTCCCGGCATCTACCGGCGCTGAGAAAGTCAGTGTGATGTTTCGGTCGACAGGAATGCCTTCGGTTACATTCTCCAGACTTAAAGAAATAGATCCGGCAAAGGCTGCTTGTAACTGAAGCGCTGGTGCAGGCCCATCATCGGCACTACATCGGATCAAAAGAAATCCAATGATGAATAAATAGATAGCTGGTCGCATAAATTGTTGATAAAGAAGGTGACCGGGGCTCCAGAATTATCTGGACCCCGGTTAATCACCCCTACGAAGAACGGTTATTTTATCTGGCTGCCTTGATGGCTGCTACGTCTTCGGCAGTCAAGACCTTATCAAAGATTCTTAGTTCGTCAATGTAACTTTGATCGGACAAATGGCCCCATCCGCTAAAACGAGGGGCACCCGAGCCAATCGAGAGAATATCACAATCGGTCCAGTCAATACCGTCAAATGTATTGGACGATACGGCCACCCCGTCTAAATAGACAGTCGCTTCAGTATCCGATATGGAAAAGGCAATATGTACCCAATCGGTTACGGTTGCAGGATCAAGGTCCGCAGCATCCCCTCCGTCAAACCAGCTTTCCCCGGCTCCGGTACCAACGTTCAACTTGAAGCGTTGTTCACCTCCGGCATTTTCACGGAAGAACCGGAATCCGCTCGTACGATTATTATTGGCATCCGGATTATCTGGATCCGGCGGACCTATGACGAGAATTCCCGCACGGTCTGGATCGGCATCCATTTTATACCAGAAGGAAGCACTGAAGGCGCTGTTCTCAAGTGATTCTGACGGGAATGTCAGGTAAGAATCGGTTGCCCCGGCAAATGCATCATTACCTCGCAAGCCTTCGCCAGCAAAGGAAGGAGATCCTACTATGGTGGCATTGGCACCAGACGCAACGTCAGTATAATTCTCTTCAAAAGGCATGTAGAAGATCTCTCCAAATTCAGGAACGTAGCCAAGTGCACCTCCTTCATCGTTAATGATGCCGCGGATTTCTGATTGGGTCAGTGCTTTATCAAAAAGACGAAGTTCATCCATCAAACTCTGATCGGCTAAATGGCCCCAGCCAGTGAAGCGTGGAGCGCCTGACATAATGGAAAGAACATCCGTACCAGTCCAGTCTACCCCCGGAAATGTCCCTTCACGCACAATCTCTCCGTCGATATAAACCTTCGCCTCAGTTCCCGATATGGAAAAGGCAAAGTGTCTCCACTCGTCAAGGGTCGGGTCAACATCCGCTGCGGACCCTCCGTCAAACCAGCTTTCTCCTGCACCGGTTCCGATATTCAGTTTGAAGCGCTGCTGGCCTGCGGCATTCTCCCGGAAAAAGCGGAATCCGCTGGTTCGGTTATTCTGTGCCGTTGGGTTGGCTTCATCGGGCGGACCAATGACCAAAACTCCTGCACGGTCAGGTGACGCATTGACCTTCATCCAGAATACGGCACTGAATTCAGGGCCTAATAATCCTTCGGTTGGGAAAGTAAGGTAAGAATCAGTGGCACCTGCATAGGCATTACCGCCCACTTTTCCTTCTCCGGCAAAGCCAGGGAAGCCCACTTCCTGTGGATAGGTGACGCTAACCAATTCAACGTAATCCCCGTCAAATGGCATATAAAAGATTTCCCCGTCATACTTGGTTACGTAAGGAGGTACTTTGGCGAACGCGACTGTTTTGGTAGTCGTTTTACCATCTACGTCTGTCGCCGTGATGGTCAATTCATGATCACCTGTCGTGAGGCCCTCATATAAATATTCCTCTACAACACGGCGGTAATCCTTGAATTCCGTCATGTTTGTTAATTCAGAATCATCCAGCATGACACTGATCGAAGTAATCTCAATATCATCTGTAACTTCGAAATCGATGGTTACAGAAGTCACCTCCTCATACACCTGGATCTCGGTTCCATTCAGAGGATAATTAATCGTTACTTCGGGTGCGTCCACATCGGCTCCCGGATCAACGCGTGAGATGTCATCAATATAGCCATCCTTACAGCCCAGGAAGAAAAGGAAAACCCCTGCTAATAATATTCTCGCTATTTTCATTTCATTAAAATTTTTCATTGTTCAGTCACTAATTAACCCCCGTTATTCTCGGCATCTTTCAACTGAGGCAGGATGTCCTGCTGCGCCAGCGGATACGGGAGAAAACGGTCAGAACCGGCATTGTAGGTACGCCCGCCATAATTCAATTCCGATGTCCGGTCATGTCTGACCAGGTCATAGAATCGGATTCCCCACTCCATGCCAAACTCTGCAAACTTTTCGTCCAGCACATCATCAAGGGTTACCCCTGAAATCGGGTCTAATCCGGCACGTTCACGAACCTCATTAAGCGCATCCTCCGCTGAAATTCCCCCTCCACCTGCGCCACTCACGACAGCTTCGGCATGCATAAGTAAAATCTCAGCATATCGAATGGCAATAAAGTTCTTATTCGAACCATAGGAGTTACGGCCATCAATGAGCTGGTTAGAAGGTAAATAATGCTTACCACTGGCAAAACGAGCTCTTGCATAGTCGTTTATAACGTCTCCGTCACGCGTTGTGTTGGAGATCCAGTCAGGAAGGACCGCATAATCCGGATCTTCCTGAATTTCGGCAATCCCACGGTTAGTAAACAAAACGCTTGTTTCAAGTCGTAATTCCTCGCCACGATCCAGCATAAATTTGACGTATTTAACACTGGGTTCCCAGAAGCCCCATCCGGCACTGGCTCCTTCTTTGGCAGGTGTCCATCCTTGCGGTCCGAAGAAGGCGTACAGATAAGATTCCCTTTCTCCGGAACCCTGTCCGAAATCCGAATACTGAAGCTCCAGCAGATTTTCGCTATTCAGCTTGCCGGGTATTTTAAACAAATTGTAGTAATCGGGCTCCAGTTCGAAAACTCCTGAAGAAATAATCTGGCTTGTTGCGGCTGCCACCCCCTGATAGTTTTTCAATTCCAGATTGGCCATTGCTTTTACCGCCAGGGCAGTATACTGCGTAACACCTCCGGGTATATCGGTTCGCTGATTAGGATTTACACTAGGTAAGTCCGGAATCGCTTCGTCCATCTGATCAGAAATATGCTGCCAGACGACCTCTCTTGATTCGACCGGTTTGTCGTATAATTCAAATGTTTCCGAACTGGTTGGTATAATCAGGTTTCCCCATAATCTGGACAATTGAAAAAGCTCAAATGCCCGAAGAACCTTTATTTCAGCAATATACTGATCCGCTTCAGCCGGATTGGGTGCAAATTCACGGTATTTCTGAATTTCTTCCATGGCTGCATGGAACGAAATAATATCGCTATAGAAATTCAGCCAGGTTGAATTATACATCCAGAAAGAACGGTCGTACCGGAATTCATCCGTTTCGATCAGTGGAAACTGATCTCCGGCCGCATTGACGTCATCGCCCCGTACAGAGAGCAAGGGAAATGTTTCCCATTGCAAGTTGTAAAAGACATCATAGGCGCCCAATGCGATGGAATACATGTCCTCAGTTTGCGTGTAATCCGTGTCTGTCGTAGGGTCCCGGTTCTCTAACGGGTCTTCTAAAAGTCCGTCGCAGGAAAGCAGGCCCATGACAAACACGAGCAATAAAGTAGCTATTCTAAAAGTTTTCATCTCGTTTCTGTTCAAAGTTTAACATTGAGGCCAAGGGTATAAATGGCAGGTATTGGATACGTCTGGCGATCTATACCATTCGCAACTTCGGGGTTAAACCCGTTGTAATTGAAGACTGTCAGCGGTCGCTCGGCAGTAAAAATCACCGTAGCTTCCGGCATGTCTACACCAAATAGCTGTCGATTGACGAAGTTGTAGGAAAGCCGTACATTCTGAATTCTGAAATACGATCCACTTTCTACAAAATAATCACTCATGCTCTGGTTGTATCCCTTTCTCAACCCTGCGGCAGAAGGATATTTGTTGGATGTTCCTTCTCCCCTCCAAAGATTATTGGCCAGTTCAGCGTCTATGTTGGTATCGGTGGTGAAAATGATCTCCCCGCGCTTACGGTTAAGAATTTCGTGACCGGCTTGTCCCTGGAATGCAGCACTGAAGCTGACGTTTTTCCAGGTAAAACCAAAATTAAATCCATAGGTAATTTCAGGAAGATAGGAACCAAGTACTACCCGGTCCTGATCATCGATTACACCATCACCATTTTGGTCTTTATAAATAAAATCACCTGGCTCCAGGCTATTGTCCGCGATGAACTCGCTGGTCAGGCCACTACCATTAATTTGTTCCTGGTTTTGAAAAATTCCTTGTGTTTCATAACCAAAGAACGCCTGAAAGGGCTGACCTATGATGGAGCGTTGCCTGAATTCGGCCGAACCCGCATTGATGTAGGTTTGTCCACCCAGCGCCAGCACTTCGTTTTGCAGGGTCGCAAAATTTCCGCCAATATTGTAGCTGAAATCCGGGCTGACCTGGTTACTCCAATTCAAGGCTACTTCCAGTCCCTGGTTTCTGATTTCACCAAGGTTCCGTAAAACATTATCACGGATCAGTGGAAGGTCCACATTAATAACCGCATTCTCCGTATCCCTGATGTAGTAATCCGCCTCAAGCTTTAATCGATTATTCAGGAACTGGGCGCTTATACCAATATTGGTTTCCTCCGTAAATTCCCAGCTATCAACAAAGTCAAATACCGGAACAACCTGTGTGCCCTGTACCCGGATATCATTGAGCGCCAGAAATACCGTGTTAAACTCAGGTGCTCCCAGTGAAGGAGTGATACCATCATTACCCAATCGGCCCCAGCTCACCCTGAATTTCAGGAAATTGACCGCATTAACGTTAAAGAAGTTTTCTTCCGACAGCACCCAGCCGGCACCTACGGTTGGGAACCAATCCCACGTATCCTGAATTCTGTTTGTTCCTTCGCGGCGTAATGTACTGTAGAACAAGTACCTGTCGTCATAATTATAGGCTAAGCGGCCAAAATAAGAGGCGCCGTATAGTTTTCCTCCCGCATCTCCAGTGGCATCCGCATTGACGTTACCAAAGCGCAGGTACCATAATTCTTCCTGCCCCCTTGTGATGGGAACATTCAGGTCTTCAGCCCGTGCTGATACTCGTTCGAATGTTTCATTTCTGAAGGTATACCCCAGAACAGCGGTCAGATTATGATCATCCCATGAATCCTCATAAGTAAGGTAATTATCCCAGATGGTATTGAGAATTGTCGTATGGGCACGGCTTATACCGGATAAAAATTCCGTTTGTCCGTCCGAATACGGAAAATCAACATTCCGGCTATTTATGTTTTCATAGGTATAGTTAAGCTGCGTTTTAAAGCTCAGCTTATCGGGAAGAATTTTAAAATCAAGGTAGAAGTTACCCAATACTTTCCCGATGTTATTCCGGTTGTCATTGTAAAGCAATGGATAAAACGGATTCTGATTACCGCGGTAGCCAATCTGCTGGGCGTTGGAAAGCTTATAAGGAGTGGCGCTGGTATTTTGTTCATCGAAAACCGGGATAATCGGTACGGCAAAATAGGACCTGAACCAGGCTGCGTCTTCTCCCACATACTGCCGTGCCCCACTGAGCAGAACATTTCCTCCCAGGTTTAACCAGGACGCTGCTTCGAAATCCAGTTTGGTACGAAGGTTAATTCGCTTGTAGGAGTTTCGGGTATCCTTCATCAAACCGTCCTGGTCGAAGTAACTACCACTAACGGAATAGCGCATTTTTTCACTTCCACCAGTAAATGTCAATGTATGGTTCTGCATGGGCGCAGTCTGAATCACCTCGTCGTACCAATCGGTATTTACATCCGGTACATTAGGATTTACCCGGCTCCTTCCATAGCGCTGAAACGCATTTTCAACGAATGAAATGTCAGCAGGATTTCCGGTTTCATTTACGTAACGAACAAACTGCTCGGTATTTGCCATTTGCAGCACATTCTGTGCATTCTGAATACCGTAGTAGCCGCTGTATGTTATTTGTGTTTTCTGATTGTATTTACCTCCCTTTGTCTCGATGAGCACTACCCCGTTGGAGGCACGAACACCATAAATGGCTGTTGATGATGCATCCTTTAAGACTGTAATGGTTTCAATGTCCGAGGTATTGAGGAAGTCAATGTTGTCGAAAAACATCCCGTCAACCACGTAAAGCGGACCGGCATTTCCCTGGAATGTGCCAATCCCCCGAACCCGAACGGTTGGGGCTGACCCTGGCGCACCACTGCTGACAACCTGAAGGCCGGCTACTTTTCCCTGCAAGGCCTGCATAGCCTGGGATGTCGGTGTCTTAACAATTTCATCAGAACTAACGGTGGTAACTGCCGATATAAGGTCCTTCTCTTCCAGAGTACCATATCCAATGACCACCACCTCTTCAAGCTGGGCAATGTCCTCTTCGAGGGTTACATTTATAGTCTGTCGTGCACCGACCGTTATTCGTTGCGTAACATAACCAACAAATGAAAAGAGAATAACCTCTTCATTATCGCTCAGAGACAAGGAATAATTACCGTCAATATCCGTGACGGTTCCTTTGGATGTCCCTTCAATCAATACGTTCACTCCGGGAATAGGTGTTCCCTCGGAGTCCGTAACTCTACCGGAAACATTCTGCGCCATCGCCACCTGATGACCCAGAAACCCTCCCAGCAAGCATAGAATCTGTAAAATTTTAAACATAAGGGTGTGTTTTGTGTTTGTGACTGCGATAATGCTAAGATTACCGCCCCTTCTCTCCAAAATTTTCAGATAATAAAAGTCAGAAAAAGGAATTTAAATCGTTTGCAATTAATGTGTTTATAACGGATAAAAAACAATGATTGGAGAATATAATCAAGGTTTTTGGCAATTATCCATATTATTTATTGCGCTTGAATAACATCAATCACCTTCCGGGTAAAAACGTGCGGATTAATCAACAAAATGGGCAGAAAAAAGATCTTCGATCAAGAGTTGTGATTGTTGCCTGTTGGAGAATAATTCCTCAATTTTTTTCTTGAAACTCCAGACGGTATTTCTTCTCAATTCAAGGATCTCGGACAGTTCGTCCAGTGTGTAGTCAATCTGTCGGTTATTGGTAACATACAGAATGTAAAAGGCCTTTTCAATAGGAAATCGCAGGCGGTGGAAAATGGTATTACTTGTTACTGATTCATCATATCCACAGGTACTGCAGCGCCGTGAAAATTTCAAGTGCCCCTGCGAATATTTCTCATTCCCGCATTTGATACATTCATAGCCTTCTTTCCATTTCAGGCGATCCAGAAAACGATAGCAGCTTATCTTATCAGGAAAAATACGTTGAAATTCCTCTAAGGTGAGTTTTTTGTTGATTAACCGATCCTGAAGGATCTCCTTGATGTTATTCTTTAACTTCCAGTTGTCCAGGTCAAGCATGGAATTGATACGGGCAATATCATTGGTCTGCGTATTGAGTTTCTGGTTTGCTTCTTCCAACTGTATGTACTTGCGCTGCAGCTCTTCGGTTCGTTTATTGACGAGAGATTCAAGTTCCTTGTTGACCTTGTCCTTCAGCTTAACATTCTGCTGATGCTGGATAATGATCCTCTTTAGTGCACGGTCCCGATTAGATTTCAGAATACGAACCCTGTCACTCAGTGCAAATGTCAGGAAGAGCATCTCCAGCAGGAAGGCAATGTGCAAGGAATAGTAGCTCAGTACAACATGCGGAATAATGGACAGATTAATCAGCGCCTTGGCCAGAAACCCAAGAAACAGCACACCATAGGCCATCACGAAGAACCTGGCCGGCTTATACCCTCTGCTTAACGTCAATATACCGGCAATAAAGATTAAGGAAAGAGGTAAGATTTCAATACTGCGCCATTCGAAAACCTCAGGATAGAAAAAAAGTCCGACGAGGAACAAAACAGTCCGCGCTATGATCATTCCGGTTATGAGCCGGTGTAACCGTGGGGTACGGACCCTGGTACCTAAAAACCGCTGACCAAATACCATGGCCCAAAAGATCAGACTGAACATCGCCGTACCGTACGCGATCTGATTCCAGTTTGAAGCGTTAGGCCAAAGATATTGAAACGCAATGCCATCAACGCACATGGCGTATACACCCACACTGATAAGATAAAACGTGTAATACAGGTACTTTACTTCACGAATGGCCAGGTAAATCAGCATGTTGTAAAGCAAAATGATCAGAATGGTCCCGTAGAAAATACCGTAAAGGAAGTATTCGTTTATGGCATATCCCACAAATTCATTGATCGTGCGAATGGCAATGCGTATGTCCGCATACGCGTGGGACTGAACTTTGAAATACAAGACCTGCTGACCTTCCAGATCAGTATCCAGCAACCATTCAAAATTCTTATGCTGAAATCCCTTATTAGAGAATGGGTACATGTCACCAACTGTCTCCATCTGATAGGTCCCGTCCTGCTGCGGAAAATAGGCATCTATCTGGTCGATGGTTTGATCGTAAAATTCGAGAACCCATTCCTTGTCGGAACTTCTGTCAAAATATATAGGCAGTTTCACCCAGTATACGCAAGATGTACAGTAGTCTTTAGGCTTAAATTGTGTATGTAACACAAATCCTTTCTGAACATTTTGCACTTGTTCAAAGGACATAGTGCCCGCACTATCCACCAATATCGGCAAATCATTGAATGGTAATAAGAGCTCCTGAGTGGCCTCTTCAAGATATATTACTTCCCGTTCATTGTACGATAACAGGGCAAGAACCATGATAAAAAGTATTCTCATAGTGATCTCATCAAACAGATAAGAAAGTTACACAATTTGATTCTTTCCGAAGAATAACTTTCATTTTACCTTTCACAGGAGTGTGAGAAATGGGGATACCTCTGCATCTAATTAGCCGCATAGCTTATTCCAGGATCAATCCACATTTTTATTCTCCTGACTACCGGCCAATAAAATCAATAATACGTGCAAGCGTTGCTTCCGGATTTTCCTCCATCGGTACATGGCCCGAATCATCCATTATCACCAGGGTACTGTTTGGCAAATCGCGATGAAAGCGTTGGGCGTTTTCAACAGGGATCAACCTATCCTCCGAGCCCCAAAGGATGAGTGTAGGCTGATGAATCAATTTAATGAGGGCCAGCATGGATGTGTCACTTTCCACAGAGAACCGATCCACCAGCGCCTGTCGGTTACCCTCTCGTAAACTTAATTCGAAATACCGGTCCACCAGGTCTTCCGTGACTTTTGACTTATTTGCATACACATTCTCCACACTGGCGCGAACCAGCGGACGCGGGGTGATATAGGTCATAAGTTGTTTTAACACAGGAGTGCGTGCCACAGTAAATGCCACCGGGGTACTTTTTGATTTTGTTGGATACCCTGCTGCGTCAATCAGGATGAGCTTTTTTACCTTCTTACTGTGTTTGGCTGTAAAGGCCCAGGCAATATGTCCGCCCAATGAATTGCCAGCAAGAATGCATGAGTCAATCTGCATCGTACGTAAAAAATCGGCCAGGAACTCGACATATTGGTCAATCGAGTAATCCCGGTCAGGAAATGGCCCGGTCAGCCCAAAGCCAGGCATATCCATACGGATCACGCGCCGCGTACGTTTCAATTCTGCGGTCAGGGAATCGAACGTATGTAAACTCGAACTGGTCCCATGGATCAGCACAATTGGCAATGTGTCAGATTCAGGCCCCTCATCCCGATAGTGAACGTCCATTCCGTCGACACGTGCAAAAGCAGACGGTTCGGGTGCATACTTTTTTTTCAGGCCCTCTATTGCGAGATCAGCGTGACCATAAAAAATCAGGACGACAACGATAAATAAGGCAAAAAGAGCCAGGAGTACTTTGACGAATTGTAGGAGTATTTTCATTTATCAGCCTGCAGTGCACGGAATATAGGAAATAATTCACCATAATCGCCACTCCTGATATGTGGAAGATATTTTTTAAAACGGAGAATGAATCAACGTTATCTGCCAGGATCCTTATCTAGAAATCAACCTTATTAATGTACATCACATTCCGTTTCCCATCTTTAGAGCGAATCCGTGAATATCCCCAGATTAGGAACCCTGTATCGTTCCATGCGGTTACTCCACCCACCCCATTGTAGAGTTTACGGATATCCTTATCGCCCTCCTTCAGCAAAAGAGGCACTGCCATCTCATTGGTTGACAAGCTGGTATAGGGAACGGACGTGAATACCATCTTGTCTTCATGTCTGTAAAGCAAATGCACATTCTCCTGTCCAATATAGGCATCGGACAACTGATTTAGCCAAATCCGGTCAGCCGGAAGCAATGGCAACAAATTATCCCATTGTACCTGGCCTTGTTTATTAAATCCCAGAACAAACGTCCCCATTCGTTCTAGTACATCATCCCGGAATGTCGACATGTGAAGGTTAAAATCCATATCGCGATGCGTCGGGGCACTGAAAAAATCATATTGAAATGGATACATGGCCTGACGAAAAGGGTATTCCGATATTCTCTGGTTCTTTCTGTCACCATACCCATGGTCCTGGCTCTTGATGGTTTGATTGGTGGTTTTATGATACAGTGCCGCATTGACAATGAACCCGCCATTTTGATAAACAAACTCCTGAAAATCAATCAATAAATTGGACTTGAATTCCTTACCTTTGACCGCTTTCTGGTCCACCTTGGATTTTAGACGGGTCGAATTCTGTTGGGTTTCATAATCGAATATTCGCTCAAATTGGGCCAGCGAATGATATTCCAGCTTACTTCCTTGTTCGTCCGGTGTAATTATTCCGATAAAAACCCCTTGTGTGAACATGTCCCTGAACGAACCATAGGCGCCAGCGACAGCAATGTTTCCCTCAACAAACCCAAAGCTCATCCCATCATAGATCTCTATATTCTCCCGAAGCTGGATAGCCTTTTCAAAGAGCGGCTGACCCGTCGCGCTGAAAGTTTTTAACAGCATCCTGTTGCCCGGATTTACTACCTCCTGGGTAAGTACATTAAAAGATTGACCACCCTGGTTTACATTTAAGGCAAGCATTTGTCCTTTCGTCGAAAAATATCCCGGAAGAACACTGATTTTCTGCTCCTGAGGGTTGAGCA
>CAYGOW010000047.1:10936-14568 GCA_964351425.1 uncultured Roseivirgaceae bacterium | reverse complement strand
AGGGAAGGACTTTGAACCTTCTTTGGAGAAGTATTTTGAGCTAATTCATCCGGATGAAAGGGAGCGTGTTAAAGAAGAGCTCATGCAAAAAGTTGAAGCCAAAAGTTCGTACGAAATGGATTACCGCCTCATTGCGGATGATGGAACAATCAAATATGTACGAGCCACCGGGCACCCAATGAGTAATAATTTTGGGCAGGTTCACGCGTATACGGGTACACTTCAGGATATCACACGGCAGAAGGAATACGAAATTGAGTTACACAATAAGAACGAGGCACTTCAGAATTCTAATAAAAACCTGGAGCAGTTTGCCTATGTAGCATCTCATGACCTGCAGGAGCCACTCAGGAAGGTTCGCGCTTTTGGGGGACGTCTTGAGAATAAATATGACCATGTGCTTGATGAAAAGGGAATTGATTACCTCAGACGCATGCAAAATGCTGCAGAGCGCATGCAAGTACTTATCAATGACCTGCTGAAGTACAGCCGTATTGCCAGAAATCTAAACCCTTTCAGGCCTGTTGATCTTAATGAGGTGGTTTTGGGTGTCGTAAATGACCTGGAAGCCCGGATTAAAGAGAGAGGCGCAGTCGTCCGGGTAGAGGACCTTCCGGAGTTAAATGGGGATGAAGTCCAAATGAGACAATTATTTCAAAACCTGATCAGTAACGCGATCAAATTCGTGCCGACCGGCAGAACACCCGAAGTAAACATATGGGCAGAACCTGTGAAATACACAAATGGCGATAATAACCAGAGGTATGTTCAGATTTCTGTAAAGGATAATGGCATTGGTATTGAAGGAAAATTTAAGGAAAGGATATTTGGTTTGTTTGAACGCTTACATGGGAGAAATGACTACGAAGGAACGGGTATAGGTCTTGCCATCTGCCAGCGTGTAGTTCAAAATCACAGAGGTGAGATAAAATTACAAAGCGAAGTTGATCGTGGGACTTGCTTTCAGGTTATTCTGCCGGTCAAGGCGAAGCGTAATAAAAAACCACAATAAATGAGGACACGAGCTATTACCATATTAATCGCTGATGATGATCCGGATGACCGCCTTCTTACAAAAGAAGCGCTGGAAGAGAATCGCCTGGCCAATGATCTGCATTTCGTGGAGAACGGCGAGGAACTTATTGATTATCTACGGCAACAAGGGAAATATTCCCCAACAACCGCACCTCGACCCGGTCTTATTTTACTTGATCTGAACATGCCGAAATTGGACGGGAGAGAGGCTCTTAAGATATTGAAAGAAGATCCGGCGCTTAAGAAGATACCTGTCGTTGTACTGACAACATCTGAAGCAGAGGAAGACATTCTCAAATCCTATGACCTGGGGGTGAATTCATTTATAACCAAACCCGTGACATTTGAACGGTTGGTAAGTGTTATTCGAAAACTTGGCGATTACTGGTTTGGTATTGTTGAATTGCCAGGGAAAAAGAAGGAGGACCTATGACAGCAGAGAGTAAGATTCGCGTTTTGCTGATTGATGACGATGAGGACGAATTTGTTATCGTAGAGGACTTGTTGTCTGAGATAATTACTGAGTTTGATCTCTCATGGGAAGGTAATTACGACGATGGCCTGAATAAAATAATTCAGGAAGATTTCGATGTTTACCTGATTGATTATCGCCTTGGTCCCCGTACCGGTCTGGATTTGATTCGCGAAGTGAAGGAAAAAGGGATATTGGCCCCCATGATTCTGTTGACAGGTCAGGGTGATCGTAAAATTGATTTGGAAGCGATGCAATTAGGGGCTTCTGATTACCTGGTAAAAACTGAAGTTAATGCGGACTCTCTTTCCAGGAGTATTCGATATGCCATCACAAGTACACAAAACGTCCTTGAATTACGCACAAAGGAGCGTAAATATCGTTCCCTGTTCGAAAAATCAGTAGATCCAATTTACCAGATTAATGAAGAATTCAGGATAAATGATCTTAATGATTCCTTTATAGCGCTCCTTGGCTATCAACAGCAGGAACTTCAGAATATACCACTTAAAAAGTTATTTCATACCGAGGGACAATATGAGGCGTATAGATCCAGGTTGACAAGGGATGGAGAAATTCGTGATATGGAAGTGGAGTTGCTGACCAAAGATGAGTTGGTGAAAACCTGTTCAATCAACGGGGTTGCACTTAAGGACAACAATGGGTTTACGTATGGATATCAGGGGATCATTCATGACATGTCTCTTCGAAAGAAAGCAGAACATGATTTACTTATTGCTGAGAAACTGGCTATGACAGGAAATATTGCCCGGAGCATTGCCCATGAAGTTCGTAATCCCCTTACCAATTTGAATCTTGCGCTGGAACAGCTCGAAGATGATTTGTCGGATTCAGAGGACGGTGAACATACCATATATCTTGACATTATTCAGCGAAATGCCAATCGTATTGACCAGCTTATTACTCAAATGCTGGAATCCTCCAAGCCGAAAGAACTTGACTTAATACCAGTGAGTTTAAATTCTATCATGGAAGATGTACTGGAAATGACGCGTGACCGAATCAAATTACGGGGAATCACGTCAAGTACTGCCATGGATGACAACATTCCAATCATGCGGATGGATCCGGATCAACTCAAGACAGCCATTCTTAATATTGTGATCAACGCTATTGAATCCATTGAAGGAAACGAAGGCCATCTTCAGGTAGGGACTTTTCAAAGTCAGCAAAATGTTGTTGTATATGTTGAGGACAATGGGAAAGGAATTCCGAAGGAGGAATTGAAAAAACTCTTTGACCCATTTTTTACAGGAAAGCAAGGAGGTATGGGATTAGGGCTGACGTCAACACAGAATATCATTAATAGTCATAAAGGCACGATTGAAGTTCAAAGTAAATTAGGGGAGGGTACACGTTTTGAGATTTCCTTCCCGTCACAATAAATTATTCGGAAATGGAAATTGACATAATTAACCCGGCAAATAATCAGAAGACAGCTAGTTATACCCTGCATGAGAAGGAAGAAGTAAGCCAGATGATCAGAAACACTCAGGATGTTTGGCAGAAATGGCATCAAACCACAATGAAGGAACGATCTGAAAAGATGCACAGGGTTGCTGAATTGCTACGTGATCAAAAGGAAGAGTTGGCAGAACTAATGGCCCGGGAAATGGGCAAACCCCTTGAAGCAGGCAGGTCTGAAATTGAAAAATGTGCATGGGTTTGTGAGTATTATGCTGAAAATGCCGAAGCATTTATTAGCGAAAAGGCGATTCAGTCTGATGCATCAGAGAGTTTTGTCAGTTTTCAGCCCATTGGAATAGTCCTGGCGGTTATGCCATGGAATTTTCCATTTTGGCAAGTATTTCGTTTTGCAGCGCCGGCACTCATGGCGGGCAATGCCGGGTTATTAAAGCATGCTTCCAACGTACCCGGTTGTGCTCTTGCGATTGAACGCGTTTTTGAGGACGCCGGGTTTCCGTCACATTTGTTTCGTACGCTCTTGATTAAATCAAGTCAGGTAGAGAATGTTATCCGTAATCCATTCGTGAAAGCCGTTACACTGACAGGCAGTACGCCGGCTGGCAGGGCGGTTGCTTCCATTGCCGGTGATGCACTCAAAAAGACAGTTTTGGAACTTGGAGGGAGTGATCCGTATGTC
>CAYGOW010000047.1:0-10926 GCA_964351425.1 uncultured Roseivirgaceae bacterium | reverse complement strand
AGACGCAGATGTAAAGCGTGCTGCGGAGACCTGTGCGACGAGCCGGATGATTAACAGCGGACAAAGCTGCATTGCCGCCAAACGATTTATCGTGGTGGATGCGGTTTATGATGAATTCCTGACCTGTTTCGTCGACGAAATGAAAAAGTATACGCCGGGTGATCCAATGAATCATGAAACGAATCTGGGACCTATGGCGCGTATAGATCTTCGTGATGAGTTGCACGAACAGGTATTAGATAGTATTGATAAAGGAGCATCCTGCCTGCTGGGTGGAAAAATCCCTGAAGGCGAAGGTGCGTGGTATCTGCCAACCGTTTTGGCTGATGTGACACCCGGAATGCCCGCCTACCAAGAAGAGCTGTTCGGCCCGGTGGCTGCCATAATCAGGGCGTCGGACGAGGACCATGCCATCGAACTTGCCAATGATACGGAATTTGGCTTGGGTGCGGCGGTATTTACAAAAGACAAAAAGAAAGGCCGGAAAATCGCAGCAGAGAAACTTCAGGCAGGTTGTTGTTTTGTGAATGAGTTTGTTAAATCAGATCCCAGGTTGCCTTTTGGAGGAATTAAAACCAGTGGGTATGGCCGCGAATTATCAAGTTTTGGCATTCGGGAGTTTATGAATATTAAAACGGTATATGTTGCCTAACGTATTGGCTGACCAGCAACATATACCGCCTTTTTAAATGGAATGAAAATCCCTATTTCTTGAGAAGTTTCTTTACCTCTGACTTAAGATTATCGAGGCTCTGTTCGAGTTTTGCGAGTCGTTTGTTATCCAAAATACCGCTTTCAACAAATGAAGACGTAATTTTTCCTTTTACTACCCATGATTCAAGAATTTTATTTTTCTGAATAGAAAAAGTCTTATACTTTACGTTGTCACTTTTCAGAATGACAATGTTTCGATCATTTTCGTAGTAATAGATTCGCTTGGCCAGTACCGCTTCCTCGGTAACAACGACGACCAGCGTCCCATTTTCAAGCGCAGTAGGATCCTTAGCAAATTCCGTGATAACAATTTCTGCCGGTGAAATAGTCGGCATCATGCTGTCACCGGTAACTTCAAACATTCGATATATGCCTTCCTCATATCCTGGAATCTGATAGGCATTTAATGATTTAATAAAGTTTTGTTTACTGTATCCAGTTACGTACCCTGCATGAGCGTCGGCATTGACAAGACAAATGCTGTTGGCACCCTTGTGCTTGGTCTCCACGACAACATGTTTTGTAGCGACCCCGTTGACCGATTTTTCATCCTGATAGAATATTTCTCCGGTGCCATTGACGACCCAGTTGCAGTTGACATTTAATTCTTTGGAGATATTGTATAATGTCTCTAAAGAGATTTGCGATTTTCCATTCTCAATTTGCGACAAGGCGCCTTGAGAAATATGGATTTTTTTCGCAAAATTAACCTGTGACAGGTTGAGCAGATCCCGGAGCATTATGATGCGTTCCGCTTTAAATCCGTTTCCGTTTTTCATATGACAATAAGGTGATATTAGTTAACTTATAAATAATACTAGTTAGGTATTATAAGGTGTTCATTAATAGTAATATACTATATTTATGTGTCTATAACCAACGAGGGGTTGATAATCCTTTGTAAATAATTCACTTTATTTTAATTGCCCAGATGAAAATTGTATCGCTAATAGTGGCCGAGGATGATAAGGATGATCAGCTCCTGATACGCGAGGCGTTTGAGGAGTGTGAAATTGACACAAAAGACATCCTTTTCGCAGATGACGGAGAAGAATTGATGGCGCTATTGCCAGATGTGGATAATGAAACAACGCTCATTCTTCTCGACCTAAACATGCCCCGAAAAGACGGGCGGGAGGTGTTAAAAGAAATACGGGCGAATGAAAAAACACGACACATTCCGGTCATAATATTGTCTACATCAGGTAGTTTGGAAGACGTTAAGTTTACTTATAAACATGGAGCCAACACCTATTTTACTAAACCATCGACCTTCACCGAACTGGTATCTCTATGTGCCTTAATAAAAGAATACTGGTTGGAAAAAGCGCATTTTTAATGTATGGTCGAATAGAAATAATTGGCAATGCTATCCGTTTTTTCAAGTCTCGCCTGAAAAATCTCAATATGCTCTAGCCCGTACAGGGAGTAAACTTCCGGAGGATACCCTTGAACAGCACTTGTCACATTTGATGAATCCAGTAATCGGGTTAGCTCGTATGCCGCATTCTCCCATTGGTCTTTGGTCATGTATTTTAATAGCGATTTATGAAGTTCTTCGCCATTTTGCAGGTACCCATTTAAATTGGTTATTTCCTTTTCGTATGATTGGAATTTTGGTACGATCTGAAGGGCAAGTGCATCGATCAAACCTCCCCTGAAATCATAGAAAGCCATGTCCCGGTCAATAGGCAGCGGAATGCATTTTTGAGTAATTGCTTTTCATGCCTGTCCCAGTCTCCGATGAGTACATCAAATAAGCGACATTTGGCAAAGAGAATAGAATCGACCCAAACTTCACCTCTTTCCCGCGCGTCCAACATATCTTCGGTATCCATCAGGGTGGATGTCCTCCCAAACCGGAGGGAGAAATTCCAGCTTTTATCAGGCTCTTCTTCCATGAGCATCACCCTTCCGGCAATGAGTTCATTTTGTTGGGCCGATTGCCGTTCATCGTAGGGAATATAATAAAGTACCGGATTCATGTGCGGAATCCCGGCAAATTCTGCCAGACTCGCTACGACGGGTGCTGCATATGGATTGATTGAAGAAGCCTGATCCCTGAATACAGGACGGGCCAGCGAATAAATCAGCCATGAGGGAAGGGCACGGGACTGATCTTTCCGGACAGCCCGTAACGAGTACGTAGGTCCGGACGTGTCAGATACATCGATGCTGATGGTTTGTTGACCACCGCCCGTTTCACCCATGTTCAAACCTCCATGTAGCTTGTCAGGATGCCAGACAGGCAGGCGTACCTCTGTATTCCATAACTGCCGGTATTCCGTTCCAAAAAGACCTCGTATGAAGCGTCCCCGTTTATAAAAGGAAGTGATTTTTGTTGTTACTGAATCTTTTGATGCCGAAAATGGAAAATCTTGCTGTGCTGATGTTATTCTGTACCCTGGAGAAAATTCCTTTGTTTCCCTTGCCTTGAATAGATTGGGCAATACAAAGAAGCAGATCATAAAAACGATCAAAAAATACAGAAAACCTTTTCTCATGAAGTCTGAAAATTCGATTTACAATGAAGATACTGAAAAGGGTGCATGACTTGGGCCGGGTGCATGAAATTCTTTGTACAAAGGAAACCTAGAGCTTATAATGCCCGGGGGAGGCCTCCCAATGAATAAAGAGTATCCCTATTTCATATAAATCAATTGACACCACCACCTCAGGTGCCGCTGCCAGCTGTTTCCAGGCGCGGGTCATTCCAGGCGACCAATAAATATCCCCAATGATACAAATCATAGGACGTTTGTTATTGCGAATAAATTGTTGTGTGTATTCAAGTGTCGCCTCATACCGGTGATTGGCGTCGATGTAAACCATATCAGGAGGTGGGGATTCTGCCAACATATCAGGTAATGTCGCATCAATGTTTCCCGCAACAGGTCGGATGTTCGAGCGATTGAATAATTCAAAATGCTTTTTGGCTATTTCGAGCAGTTCCTCATTTCCCTCAAATGTATACACCTGGCTTTTTTTCGGACGGGAGAGGTATAAAGTCGTTAACCCGATGGAAGTCCCAAGTTCGAATACGACCCGGCAACCGAATTTCTCAATAAGTAATTCAAGTAACCGTTGATGCACGGGTGACGTACTGCCGCCGCGCACAAGCTGACCCACGGTTCTTTCTGATCCCCGGCCATTTTGGGAAGGAGCTCCAAGGGTATGGGTCGCGACAGGTTGGGTGGAACGGGCGAGTTGCCGCCTGAACTTGATGAGTGGGTCATGTGCATCAATACGACGGGAGGGACGTATTACCTCATTAAAAAGTGAAAACATGAAGGGAGAATGCAATGAATGGTGACCGGTTTTTGTCAACCAGTGGGCAAGGAAATTGCGTGCCCTGTGAATCTCATTCAATCTTAGTTGAGTTTAAAAGGAGCCACAAGGCTGAATTCCGGGATCACTACATTGAAGCGGTAGCCATCCACAAGCCTTTCCATCAGGTATGTCCCACTCATTTTACCCAGACCTGATTTTAGATTGCAACCTGATACATACTGATGCGATTGACCGGGCTCAAGTACAGGTTGCTGGCCAACCACACCTTCTCCTTCCACCTCACGTATTCGCAGTGCCGCGTCATGAATGTGCCAGTGTCGCCTAAGTAATTGAAGTGTATTTTCGCTTTGATTTTCGATTACGACACGATAGGTAAAGACATAATGATACTGACTCGGGCTGGAATAAACCGGCTGGTACTCCGTCTCGATGCTAACTTTTACGCCTTGTGTAATTTCCGTAACCATATCTACGTTCACCTTCGAACCTATAAACGTGAATCTAATATAAGAAGTTATAACTTTATGTGAGATAATTCACTTTGATATATGGAGGTAACTATTGAAAAAAGTTGGAAGAAGGCCCTGAACGATCAATTCGAATCCCCCTATTTCAGGGATCTTGTACAGTTCGTAAAAGGAGAATATCAAACCCAAACGGTTTACCCGCCCGGAAAGAAAATATTTAATGCCTTTGACCAATGTTCTTTTGACCGGGTCAATGTGGTGATTTTAGGCCAGGATCCCTATCATGGTCCCGGACAAGCCAACGGACTATGTTTTTCGGTTGCTGATGGCATGAAGAAGCCTCCTTCATTGGTCAATATATATAAGGAAATTCAGCAGGACACCGGACAAATACTCCCCGAATCAGGCAACCTTGAACGCTGGGCAGAGCAGGGGGTATTGTTGATGAATGCAACGCTAACGGTACGCGCCGGACAACCTGGTTCGCACCAGGGTAAAGGCTGGGAAGAATTTACCGATGCGGTTGTTGCCCGTCTGAATGAATCCCGGGAGCACCTGGTGTTTATGTTATGGGGCGCATATGCCCAGCGAAAAGGAGGCGTTATTGACCGGCAAAGGCACCTGGTACTGGAGGCGCCGCACCCTTCCCCGTTTTCCGTTCACCGCGGCTTCTTCGGTTGTCGGCATTTTAGCCAATGCAATGCCTACCTGAGGCAATATGGCAATGAACCGATCAAGTGGTAATAACTGGCGTGTGATGCCGTTTTTTTTACTATCTTTCGGGATTGTATGCAGTGTTTGAAGCGTCTAATCTGGCTAAGTGTGGTATTGTGCATTTCTTCCCTGAATGGAATGGCACAACGACCTGTCCTCAATAACACGTCATCAGGTATTCGATGGAACCAGGTGATCACCCCTTCATTCCGAGTCGTTTTTCCCAACGGACATCAGCAGCATGCGCTCAGGGTAGCCAATACATTGGAAGGACTTCATCAAAAAGAGGCGCGGACATTATCAGCAACACTCCCTAAGCGAATTTCTATTATCCTTCAGGACTTCAACGCATTTAGCAATGGTTTTATCGCGTTTGGGCCACGTCGCGGGGAGTTTTTTACAACGCCTCCGCAAAATCCTGAATTAGCCGGCACCAATGACTGGCTTGACCTTCTGTCGGTTCATGAATACCGTCATGTGGTACAGTATCATCACAGTCGCCAGGGATTTACCAGGTTGATGTATTATCTGTTTGGTCAGCAAACTCAATCTGGTACGGCCTTTTCAGCTGTTCCACGATGGTTTTGGGAAGGAGATGCCACACTCAGTGAAACCCTTTATTCGCCCAGCGGCAGGGGAAGGATTCCTGCTTTCGGCCGCGTATTTAAAGCCAATTTGCTGGAAGGAAAGAAATTCACCTACAACAAGCAACATTTACGCAGCTATCGGGATTTCGTTCCCGATCATTACAAGCTGGGATATTATTTTGTCACACACCTTCGCCGGCGTACGGGCGATCCGGATATCTGGCAGGATGTTACATCCGATGCCTTTAAATGGTCCTTTGTTCCTTTTACATTCTCCAATAGCCTCAAAAAAAATACAGGGTACCATTTGCTGCCAAATTATCAGCTGATGATGGATGAGCTTCAAGCCACATGGAGACAGGAACAGTCGCAAAAAGAAATTACAGAAGTGGAGGATGTTACCGGCAGAGATGAAACGGTTTTTACGGATTATAAGTATCCGGTATTTACAAGTGAGGGCAACGTTATAGCTATGCGCTCCGGTATTGGTGACATAGCTCAGTTTGTTTCAATTGATGAGGAGGGAAAGGCAAAGGTCATTTATACTCCCGGAATAATGAACGATGCCGGGATGCTCTCCCTTGAGAATGATCTTTTGGTTTGGAATGAGTTTCATTACGATCCTCGATGGCGCCAAAAAACGTATTCGGTGATCAAGACCTATGACCTGAAATCCGGCACAAAAAAGACACTGACATCCAAAACCAGGTACAATGGTGCGTCACTTTCTCCGGACGGCAGCAAGGTGGTTACGACACTGAATACCACAACGTATGAGAACTACCTTGTCGTACTGGATTCCCGGGATGGCACGGTCTTAAATCGGTTACCCAATCCCGATCAGGGGCTCTATGCCATGGCCCGCTGGAGCGATGACGGCCGTGGTATCGTCGCGTTAAAAACCATCTCAACCGGAAAAGGGATTATTTTTCTGGACTACACCAATGGGCAGGAGTCCTGGCTCCTGGCTCCGTCTTCGGAGAATATCGGGTATCCGGTGCTGAGGGGCGACTACCTTTATTTTAACTCACCCTACGGCGGGACAGATAATATCCATGTATTGCACCTGCCCAGTGGCCGGCGTTTTCAGGTAACTGAAAGCAGGTACGGGGCATATAACCCTGTTGTTTCTCCCCAGGGAGACTATCTGCTGTATAATGACCACCGCGTAAATGGATTGGATGTCGTACGTATCCCGCTTGACACGGCCCAATGGAAGCCATTACTTGCCGATATCGGGGATGAAGTATTTTACTTTGAGCCCCTGAAGGCCCAGGAAGAAGACCTTAACTTATTGGACAGTATTCCCGATAATAAATACCCAATACGTCCGTACCGCCGATTACCTCGGTTGTTTAATCCACACAGTTGGGGACTGGAGGCAAGTACCAATCTCAATCAGGTGCAGGTGGGAATATCCAGTCAGGATATAATGAGTACCATGAATGTAGGGTTAGGATATATTTACGATCAAACAGAAGGTACCGGATATGGATTCGCCCAGGTCAGCTACCAGGGGCTCTATCCGATCATTGACGGGACTGTAGAATATGGCAGCCGGAAATCCGATAGGGGAACAATAGAAGGAGAGCCGCTGATATACGATTGGAATGAGACCTCTTTCATTGGAGGAATTCGGTTACCCCTGATTCTTACCCGCTCGAAATGGGTAAGCGAACTTACCATTCAGGAACGTGTCGGAGTGACCAAAATCTCCGAATTCACAAGTAGTATTAATCAGTTTGCGCTGACGCCGGATAAACAATTCCAGGAAAGGCTTGTCCGGTTACCGGGTGATACTTTGTACGTATTTCTTGATGACGAATTATCAAATGGAGATATTGTCTTCAACAACGTCAACCTCTTTTATTATGCATTACTCAAACAAAGTTCGCGCGATATTGCAAGCCGTTATGGGGCCGTGTTGAATCTTCGGTATTTGTCTACGCCGTTTGGCGGGGATTTTAACGGAGAAGTTTTTGGGGCCAGCGGTGTGTTTTATCTGCCATCTCCATTACTGGCTACAGGTATACCTGCTTTTAAGCATCATTCCGTCGCATTACGGGCCGGGTATCAATATCAGCCGGACGATTTTTCTGAGGATTTTTACCGGTTCAGAAATCAGATACCCCTTCCCCGAGGATATAGTTATCCGGATTTTGCCACCTTTACCTACCTCGGTGCAGAATATGCTTTTCCTGCCTGGTATCCTGACATTGGTATTGGTCCTTTGTTCTATTTTAAGCGACTACGGGCCAAAGGATTTTACGATTATGGCACGGGAAACAGGACCCGCTATTTTTATAACGGTCTGACCCGTGAGTTGAGAGGTGTTTTACTTGATTATACCTACGAGTCGGCAGGCGTTGAGTTGCTCATGGATATGCATGTGATGCGCTTTGCCCAGGAAATTGGTATTGGCGTCAGATATTCCAGGTTATTGACCACCAGTAGCAACGCATTCTACCTGTTATTGAACATTGAATTTTGATTCCTGTTATTTTTGCACGTTTAATGTTGAATATAGCGGGTAGAACACCTATTTTTGACCTACAATTTTTGCAAATTAAGAAACAATGGCTGAAGTAATAAGAATGCCGAAGATGAGTGACACCATGGAAGAAGGTGTTATCGCATCATGGCTGGTAAAAGAAGGAGACGAAGTAAAATCCGGCGATATCCTTGCTGAAGTGGAAACAGATAAAGCGACCATGGAGCTTGAATCGTATGAAGACGGGGTTTTACTACATATTGGACCTGCAGAGAAAGATGCGGTACCGGTCAATGGTGTATTGGCCATTATTGGTGAAAAGGGGGAGAATATCGATGACCTTCTGAAAGATATTAATAGCGGCGCAGGAGCTGACAAAAGCAGCGCGGAGGATTCTGGCAAGAGCGAATCCGAGTCATCCGATTCAGGAAGTGAGGAATCAGCCGAAGAAGCCGTGGATGCTTCTGATGTCAAGGCATCAGTCATTACCATGCCCAAAATGAGCGATACCATGACAGAGGGCACCATCGCCTCATGGATCAAGAAAGTTGGAGATGAAGTAAAATCGGGGGACATTCTGGCCGAAGTAGAAACTGACAAAGCGACTATGGAACTGGAAGCCTACGAGGATGGGACATTATTATATATCGGGGTAGATGAAGGTGATTCGGTTGAAGTGGATGGTGTACTGGCCATTGTCGGAGAAAAAGATGCTGATTACGAGAAGTTGTTGAAAGCCCAAAAGCAAAAAGCCAAACAAGAGAAGGCACCCGTGGCGGAAACGTCCTCGTCAAATGGGGCTGAATCTTCTGCCTCCCAACCTGCTGAAAAAGAAGAAAAGCCTGCTGAGTCAAGCTCATCGGAAGGAACATCCGGTTCTAACGGAAGGGTAAAAGCTTCCCCGTTGGCCCGTAAAATGGCCGAAGAGCTGGGCTATAAAATAGCTGATATTAAAGGATCAGGGGATAATGGCCGCATTGTAAAGCGGGATGTTGAACAATATACGCCATCCGCACCGGCGTCCAAGCCTGCTCAAGGTTCGGACCAGGCCGCTATAGAAATCCCTTCCGTGGTAGGAGAGGAGCAATTTGAAGAGGTGGCCGTTTCCCAAATGCGGAAAACTATTGCAAAACGACTTTCGGAGAGCAAATTTACCGCACCGCATTTCTATGTAACCATGGAAATCAACATGGACAAAGCGATGGAAGCGCGAAGTTCCATGAACGAATATTCTCAGGTAAAAATAAGTTTCAACGATATTGTCATTAAAGCAGTAGCGGCCGCATTGCGTCAGCATCCTGAAGTGAATGCCAGTTGGCTGGGTGACAAGATCAGGTATAACAAGCACATCCATGTAGGTGTGGCAGTAGCCGTTGATGAAGGGTTGTTAGTGCCGGTCATTCGATTTGCGGATAATAAATCGCTCTCGCATATTTCGGCGGAAGTAAAACAGCTGGCTGAAAAAGCGCATAGCAAAAAATTACAGCCAAGCGAATGGGAAGGAAATACCTTTACCGTGTCCAACCTGGGTATGTTTGGTGTTGAAGAGTTTACAGCGATCATTAATCCTCCCGATGCTTGTATTCTGGCTGTTGGGGGAATCAAACAGACTGCTATTGTCAAAGATGGTCAGTTGGTACCTGGAAACGTGATGAAAGTGACCTTGTCCTGTGACCACCGTGTGGTGGATGGCGCCAAGGGTGCAGCATTTTTGAAAACGCTGAAAGCACTACTGGAAAATCCGGTTCGCATTCTGGTATAAACTTTTTTTGGACCAAGACATACGAATCCCACAAATATGACGAAGATACGTTCGACAACAGTATTAGCTATTGTGCATAATGGTCAGGTAGCCATCGGAGCAGATGGGCAGGCAACGATGGGTGATTACGTAGCCAAGAGCAATGTCAGAAAAATACGTAAACTACAAGAAGGCCGAATCATAACCGGGTTTGCCGGTAGTACCGCAGATGCGTTCACATTGCTGGAGCGCTTTGATGAGAAGCTTAATAGTTATGGGGGGAATATGAAACGTGCTGCTATCGAGCTGGCAAAAGACTGGCGCACTGACCGATATCTCAGGAAACTTGAGGCTATGTTGATTACGGCTGATAAAGATGAATTACTGGTTATATCGGGCACAGGAGATGTACTGGAGCCTGATAATAATATCGCGGCGATAGGCTCCGGAGCGATGTATGCCCAGGCAGCTGCATTTGCCCTGAAGAAGCATGCCTCGGAAATGTCGGCGGAAGACATAGTTCGTGAAAGCCTGAATATCGCTGCGGACATTTGTATTTATACCAATCATAACCTGATCATAGAGAAGATCTCCTGATGCTCACCATTTATCACAATCCTCGCTGCCGGAAAAGCCGTGAAACGCTGAAACTTATAGAAGAAAGCGGCAATATGGTGCAGGTAGTGGAATACCTGAAAATGCCACCGAGCAAAGATGAACTCCGGCATATCCTGGAATTACTGAATATGGAGCCGGAACAACTGGTGCGAAAAGGAGAAGCCGATTATAAGGAGAATTTCAAGGGAAAATCTATGAGTTCGGATGAATGGCTTGAGGCGTTAGTAAGGTATCCGAAACTCATTGAGCGTCCAATTGTCGTCTCTGAAAATAGTGCCATTCTTGGCCGCCCGCCTGAAAACG
>CAYGOW010000046.1:10757-14612 GCA_964351425.1 uncultured Roseivirgaceae bacterium | reverse complement strand
TAAATAGATTTGCTGCTTAATTGTTTGAAAAAATTTAAGTATGAGAAGAATAATTTTAATTTCCAGTTTAATTCTCTGTTGGGCACTGTCTCCGGCGAGTGCGCAAGAGACAGCAGATCCATCCGCGTACGCCAGTACGATCCAGGAGGATGATTTCAGGGAACTCCTTGCCATAGTGGCATCTGATGCCATGGAAGGCCGTGAAACCGGCGAAAGAGGCCAGAAAATGGCGGCCGCTTTTATCCGTGAACAATTCAAAAGCCTTGGACTGGAGCCACCCGTGACAGTGAATGGTCAAAAAAGCTATTTCCAGCCAATCGAACTATATGCTGCCGTACCGGCAGAAACCTACATGATGGTCGACGGCAAGCGAATTGATAACTTCGATGGCATGGTGCATATTGGTGGCGCCGGAACGCGTGAAGTGAATGACCTCGAGGTGGTTTTCGGCGGGAATGGATCAGAAGAAGCGTTAAGTCAGATTAATGCAGAAGGAAAAGCTCTGCTGGTATGGGTGAATGGACGTCGCGAGCAGCAGGCGGTCATTGAAAGGGCACAGGCAAACAAACCTGCTGTCTTGCTGATGATTCCTACGGAAACAGATGAGGACTTTACTCAATTGGCAGGACGGTATAAGTCGTATCTGATGAATGGACGTCTGCGTGCGGAGAAGCCCGAAGAAGGAGATGGAGATGATTCTTTCATGATCCCGCCTTCACTGGCTGCGACAATTCTTAAAAAGGACCTGGACAAGGTGCAAAAGGCGATGGAAAGTGGTTCAATCAAAGGATTTAAGCCAAATACCATAAGCTTCAAAACGTCTTCAGCGATCAAAGTAGTGGAAACTGAAAATGTCCTTGGCTACATGGAGGGAACTGATTTGAAGGATGAATTGATCGTTGTTACTGCCCATTATGATCACATTGGCCGCAACGGCGACGAGATCAATAACGGTGCGGATGATGACGGCTCCGGCACCACTGCCATTCTCGAGATGGCAGAAGCTTTTTCCAAGGCGAAGGCAGATGGTAACGGACCACGACGAAGCATCCTGTTCATGACCGTAACGGGTGAAGAAAAGGGTTTACTGGGTTCCGGTTATTATGCGGCAAATCCCGTTTTTCCCCTGGAGAATACTGTAGTTGACTTAAACATCGATATGATCGGTCGAATTGATCCCGAGCATGAAGCAGATGGTAAATATGTGTATCTGGTAGGATCAAACAGGTTATCTACTGAGTTGCATGAGATCAGCGAGAATACCAATGAAAAGTATACCAAACTGGCACTGGATTATACCTACAATGACGAAAACCATCCTGACCGTATCTATTACCGATCCGATCACTGGAACTTCGCTAAAAACAATATTCCGGTTATCTTTTATTTCAGCGGAATTCACGCGGATTACCATCGCCCCACTGATACCATCGAGAAAATTAACTATGACTTGTTAACCCTTCGTGCCCAGCTTGTATTCTATACTGCCTGGGAGCTCGCAAATCGCGACAAACGTATCGTGGTCGATGTCGAAGCATCAAATTAGTACCACAAAGGTTAAAGAACCGGAGCAGAAATGTTCCGGTTTTTTTATGTCCATACACATGAATAGTCCTTCAAACGCCAAAGGCCATTCTTTTCATAATCATAGAAATTGATCGGGTGTCCGTGCTTCCTGGCGCACACGATATGATTCCATTGCCAGGAGAACTCCCCCGTTAGTCAATGGGCACATTTACATGACGCTCGGCATGATAGGAAGATCGTACGAGCGGACCTGACTCCACATACTTCAATCCTCGACGTAATCCTTCTTCCTTGTAGGCCTCAAACTGGTCCGGGTGGATCCAGGAGGCCACTTCCAAGTGCATTTTTGTTGGCTGAAGGTATTGACCAAGTGTAAGAATGTCTAATCCATGAGCCACGAGGTCGTCCATTGCCTTGTGAACCTCCTCCTCAGTTTCTCCAACCCCCAGCATGATGCCTGATTTGGTTCGTTTGCCAGCTTCCTTGGTCAGTTTTATCTGGTCAAGGCTACGCTGATATTTTGCTTGTGGCCGAACCCTACGATACAGACGTTCTACGGTTTCCACGTTATGTGAGACGACTTCCTGTCCGCCTTCAATCATTCGATACAAAGCATCCCAATTCCCCTTAACATCCGGGATCAGTGTTTCAATCGTTGTTTGAGGGCTGAGTCGCTTGGTTTGTACCACTGTTTGATACCATATTTCAGCACCACGGTCTTTCAATTCATCACGGTTAACCGACGTGATTACCGCATGCTTAACTCCCATGGTTTTTATCGCCTCAGCGACTCGAAGGGGTTCCCCTTCATCGTATTCCGGGGGTCGTCCGGTAGCTACGGCACAGAAAGTACAACTACGGGTACACACATTTCCGAGGATCATGAAAGTGGCCGTGCCGGCACCCCAGCATTCGCCCATATTAGGACAATTACCCGATTCGCAAATGGTATGCAGCTTATTCTCATCCACCAGCTTGCGGACCCTGGCATACTCTTTTCCAACCGGAAGTTTGACGCGTAGCCAATCCGGTTTGCGATTACGTTGCTTCTTTTCAGAATTATCTATAACTGGAAGTTCAATCATTTCACGTGCTCTTTACTTGCAAACTTAGGTAATTAACCAAAAGAATCGACTGTAGGTTCAGTTTATCTGCGACTGCCGTAAAAAAGTGTAATAAATGCGGTGGGGAAGATGGCGCTATTATCAGCGGTTGGCAGCAAAACAATCTCTTGAGTATAAGCATCGAGTAAGAATCCGATCTCGAATCCGGTGACATTACTCTTTAATGAACCCAGCTCGAAGCTCAGGGCTGCCTTCAGGTTGGCACCAATTCGAATCTTTGACTCCGTTACTCCCTGAAAGAGACGACCGGTACCCAGAATCTGGTCATAACTGTGATTAGGGTTGTTCGGATCATACTGCTCAGTCCGGCTGATTATGGTATTTCTGTCGGTTGTGTAATCGATGTAATAGGGGGCCAATAATCCAAGGGATGGCCCAATAGCCCCTACAGCCTTAATTTCTACTCCCTGGCTGGGAGCTTTCCTGAAAAGGATCAGTTCTCTTCCGTATTGGAAACGAAACGTATATAGGTAGTTGCTTTTCCCGTAGATATAGAAGTTTCCGGTTCTTGAGTTCCTTCGTGTTTCCTGGGAGTGTTTGACGTTCACTATTTCCAGGCCATAACTTTCAAACATACGGTCTGAAAGACGACGTGACTTACGAAGCATAAATCCACCAATGAGACCCCCGGCAGTATTTTTATTTATGCCCCATACAAATTCCGACTCATAGACATCCGCATCAATCTGCTGAGCCTGTGTCATGGCTGGAGCCAGGAATAATAGCATTAGTACAAATAACAGGGACCTGGGCATATGCAACGTATAATAGTCTTCTAATTTAGTTAAAGTTTAACATTAATATGTGTTTTTTGGTTTAGTATTTTTGCTCTAACCTCAATTGATTTGCCGTTAAAAGAGACTGAGGCAACCTAAAACCACCTATTAAGCTGAAACTTGCTGGAGAATGTCATGGTAGTCAATATCCATATGGGAGGCATCGTAAACACATTGCCCTTTGGATATTAGCAGGACTTGCGGACTTTCATGTAACACGCTGAATTCCAGGGCTATCGCATGGCTGATTTCACGATAACGAATCAGATCCAGTAATACGGGTTGTATTTTGCCTGAATCTTCATCCGTCCAGTAGCGCTCGATCCTGTTCTTTGCCATAGAACTGATTCCACAACGTGTACTGTGTTTGAATATAAGAATGGGTTGTTCCCGGGAGGCTTCCTTGATAGAATGAAGTTCGTTCCCGT
>CAYGOW010000046.1:7369-10709 GCA_964351425.1 uncultured Roseivirgaceae bacterium | reverse complement strand
CCACATAATTTAATCGTTCCAAAGACCCTTCTCCCCTTTGTCAAATCGCGGTTTGCGTTCTTTTTCTTTCAGGTGAGTAGGCTGATTCTCTTGTTTCTTAAATAATTTCGACCACAATACCTTAATGTTAAAACTCTTCTTTTGGTTCGATGCGGTACGAGAATTATCCTCAAATTTAAAGGAAGGATGTCTATTCTTATATCTTTTCTGCGACATTTTGATGTTTCCCTGGTATTGGCTGGCTTGCACCATGGCCCGTGAAGGCCCAATCCCTTTAAGGGCGCCATCTGCTGAATTAGGGTTTTTCTGATACTTGAAACGTCGCTTTTCTGAGCCACTGTATGCCATGGCCTGCGTTGTTCCTTTACCAACCGGCTTCACGCGCAGGGCTTCATCAGCTGAACTGGGGTTCTTCGTATACTTAAATGAGCGCTTATCTGATCCTCTGTACGACATGGCCTGGGAAGTTCCCTTTCCGACGGGTTTAACACGCAAGGCTTCCTCTGCGGAAGAAGGGTTCCTTACATAGTTAAATGATCGTTTTTGCTTTCCCTGGAAGCTCGTAGCGACCCTTGTATCCTGCTCAGGCACTTTTTGCTCGAGGGGCTTTTCATCATTATTCCAGGGTAGGACGGAAATTGACCCGCCGGCCCCCTTCTCAGGCTTCCGGCTACCTTTAGTCCTGCCCTTGAATGCGGCAACATTAGCGTCCTGAAGAGTTACAGGTCTTCGTTTAACCGGTTCGCCGTTATTGTTCCATCGGTTTCGCGTGACACTCTCCCCCTTGTTCTTCGGAGGCTTACCACCAAATCGAAGATTCCCCTGGTACCTGGCCGTTTGATTATCCTGTCGTCCCGGTGCAAATCCGCGAACCGGTCGATCTTTATTATTGCGCGTCATCTTCGCACTTATGCTTCCCCCTCCTTTTAATCCCCGTGAGGTTCGAATGTTGCCGGTATGTTTCGCGACGCGAATATCCTGGGATTGAACTCCCCGATTTTCCAGCGATCTTCCCCGATTATTGTGCATTCCCCCACTGATACTTCCACCACCTTTCATGGGTTTTCTCGCTTTCTGGGATCCACGGAAACTGGATACTAATCCACTTCCCCCAATCCTTCCGCGCGATACCTGTTTGCCGGCTGTTTCTCCCGAACGGGAAATTGATAAACGCCGACGGTTTCCTTGTTGCCTTCCGGCCGTTTCACTCCCACGCGTAATAGACAAATTGCCACGAGGTGTCGCACGTCCTGAATAGGCTTTTTCTCCCTTACGGGTAGCCGATAAATTATTGCGGGGAAATGCTCTCCCGTTGTAGGCTTTTTCCCCAGGTCGCGTTGCCGACACATACCCGCCTGCGGCTTTTCCGCGGTACGAGCGCTCCCTGCGCCGGGTGGCCGAAACATAGCTACCCCCCGCTTTTCCCGAGTATGCCTTATCACCCCGCCGTGTATTCGATCGGTTCCTGAAAGCGGGAGGACCCTGAATTTTGGGACGATCAGTTGTCCTTCTGGTCCTTACCGGCTGTCCGGCGATATCGCCTTTGTAGGCGTCTTCCCACTTAGATTTTTCCCTCCATGCATACGGATTCTTCCGCTTATTTTTTACATAGGCACCGGATGCCGAACGTGGAACAATCCTTTGTTTCCGTTTCGCCCGTTCAGCGGGTGGAGAAGCTGTTTGCCACGGTTGGAACTTATAGGCTTTCTTTCCGGCAAAGGTCGTCCTGACAGATCCTGACCGGTACGGACTACCCTTCCCTGCCCGTTCCATTTTTCTGTTGGAATAGCGGGGACTTGATGTGAGATATTTGGCGCGGCGCGTCTCCGACATTTGTTTACGGCCGGCATACGGATTAGGCTGGGCATATGTAACACGCGACTTGCTGCTTTTCCTGGGCTGCAGTCTTCTTCCTGCAATATCCCCTTTATAGGCCTTCTCGCCTTGTTTGGTACGCATTTTAAAACGCGCGGCACGACGCTCCTGACGGTTTGATTTTGCCTGGTCTTTCTTTCGCTTCAGCCGGCGATTCTTCCGGTTCTTGCGCTCATTGCGTTTCTCGTATTCTGTTTTATTCTTTTGCTGGGCATTCACCCGGGGGGCTTGCACCACGCATAAAAAGGCCGTTATCAGGAGAATTAGCCAGAAATAGCCTGTCCGCCCTGATTTAAAAACCGGATTCTTATGTGATTGCGCTTGATGCAAAAAATTACTTTGTCTCTTAAAAAATACTATCCGTTAGTGAATAGATACATGAATTAGCACATAGGAAACTGAAAATCACGCATGATGTAAGGAAAAACCTTATTCTCCACGGGATAAATCCATCTCCACGACCAATCCTATGCTATAACGCCGAAAGTTAGTTAAAATTCCAGGATATGCTCAATTTTTTCCCTGAGTCGTTTCTTTGGCAGAAAATTCTCTTCTAAAGCCGCCGCAAATGGCACGGGTGTGTCGAGGCTGCCTACCCGTATGACCGGCGCATCCAGATACGTAAAACATTCTTCAGAGATCCAGGCGGCTATCTCCGCGCCGATGCCTCCCGTGAGGCAGTCCTCATGTAAAACAATAACCCGGTTTGTTTGCCTGACTGTCTTTTCTACCGCCTCCTTGTCCCACGGTAACAATGTCCGCAAATCAAGGATATCCATAGAAACGTCCGGCATCGACTCCTGCATTTCAAGCGCCCAGCGGACGCCCATTCCATAGGTAATTATTGACAGGTCAGATCCCGATTTTACCTGGCGTGCTTCTCCAATCGGAAGGGTATAGTAATCCTCAGGAACTTCTCCCGAAAGCGACCTGTAGAGGTACTTATGTTCAAAAAAGAGGACCGGGTTCGGGTCAGCCAGCGCGGCACATAACAATCCTTTGGCGTCCTCAGGGGATGATGGATATACTATTTTCAGACCGGGGGTATGAAAAAACCAGGCTTCGTTGGACTGGCTGTGATAGGGACCGGCGCCTACTCCAGCGCCTGTGGGCAGCCGTACAACAACATCCGCCTGTTGCCCCCACCGGTAATGGGATTTCGCCAGATTATTTACAATCTGGTTAAAACCACAACTCACAAAGTCTGCAAATTGCATTTCGACCATCGCCTTCCTGCCTTTCACCGATAAACCAAGTCCGATGCCAAGAATGGCCGACTCGCATAAGGGCGTATTACGAACCCGGTCCTTGCCGAATTCTCCTACAAACCCCTCGGTGACCTTAAACACCCCGCCGTATTCCGCAATATCCTGTCCCATAAGTACCAGGTTATCGTGTCGCTCCATGGATTGCCGCAATCCTTGTGAAATAGCATCCACAAACCGGATCTCTGAACTTTCCCCTT
>CAYGOW010000046.1:5899-7354 GCA_964351425.1 uncultured Roseivirgaceae bacterium | reverse complement strand
ATGCCTCTGCGCAGGAGGTACGCCTCATACTGTTCGACCGGATCTTTCTGCGCCCAGTGCTCCATCAATTCCTTGGGTACATACTTGGTGCCGGAGGCTTCCTCATGGCCGCGCATACGGAAAGTCATCGCCTCCACGAGAACAGGGCGTGGATTTTGTCGTATGTCAGCCGCTAATCCGGAGAGCGTATCATGAACCTCCAGAATATTATTGCCGTCTACCTGAACTGCTTCCATCCCATAACCGGGGCCCTTCTCGGTGAATGACGTAAAGCGAAACTGCTCATTGCTTGGTGTAGACAATCCATAGCCATTATTCTCCACAACAAAAATGACCGGGAGGTTCCAGACTGCCGCCACATTCAGTGCCTCGTGAAAATCCCCTTCGCTCGCCCCGCCATCTCCCGTAAAGACCAGGGTCGCTTTCTTATCTTTATCGAGCAGGGAGGCAAGCGCTATGCCATCTGCTACGGCCAGTTGCGGGCCGAGGTGGGAAATCATTCCTACGATACGGTATTCATTCGTCCCGAAGTGAAATGATCGGTCACGGCCCTGTGTAAAGCCCCCGGACTTTCCCTGAAATTGTTCGAACAACCGGTGATATGGAATGCCCCGGGATGTGAAAACGCCGAGGTTTCTGTGCATCGGGAGAATGTATTCATCCTTATCCAGGGCCATGGCCGCACCCACCGAAATGGCTTCCTGTCCTATTCCGGAAAACCACTTGCTGATTTTTCCCTGACGGAGCAGAATAATCATTTTTTCTTCGATCAGTCGTGGCTGGAGCAAATTCTCATAAAACGCCTTCAACTGTTCATCGGAATAATCCTTTCGGTGAAATCGCATAGGTGTTGGTTTTTACAAAGCAAAATTAAAGGTTCACCCTGTTCTGCAAAGTGATGTGTTCTTTTTATTTTTATGCCAGCTTTATGATAGAATACAATTCATTCACCCTCGAAAACGGACTGCAGGTCGTGGTCCATGAAGATCCCAATGTAGAGATTGCCGTTTTAAACCTCCTGTATGATGTCGGTTCGCGGGATGAGCGTCCCGAAAAAACCGGATTTGCCCATCTTTTCGAACACCTCATGTTCGGCGGGTCAGTCAACATTCAGGATTATGACGGAGAATTACAAAAAGTCGGCGGCGAAAATAATGCGTTCACCAGTCCGGATGTAACCAACTATTACGTAACCGTCCCGGCTAATAGCCTTGAAACTGCTTTTTGGCTGGAATCAGACCGGATGCTGGGCCTGTCATTTGATCCCCGCGTCCTCGAAGTGCAGCGGAAGGTGGTTATTGAAGAATTCAAACAGCGCTACCTCAATCAGCCCTATGGCGATGTTTGGCTAAAATTACGACCCCTGGCATATACCAAACACCCCTATCAATGGGCGACTATCGGAAAAGAGATCCGGCATATTGAGGAGGCTACGATGGAAGATGTGAAATGCTT
>CAYGOW010000046.1:0-5889 GCA_964351425.1 uncultured Roseivirgaceae bacterium | reverse complement strand
GGCTGAAAAATGGTTTGGCCCCATCCCTAAGGGCGAGGGATACCGCCGGTCGCTTCCTGCAGAACCGCAACAAACGGAATACCGTCAGATTGAAGTACACGACGATGTGCCATCCCATGCCCTATACCTGACGTTTCACGTTCCGGGGCGGTATGAGGAAGACTATTACGCGACCGACCTGCTGAGTGACATCCTCGGACGAAGTAAATCATCCCGTCTGCATAAAACACTGGTCCGGGAGAAAAAACTCTTTACCCAGCTTGGGGCGTACATGAATGGCTCCCTCGATCCGGGGCTTCTGATCATCCACGGGCAACTTGCCCCGGGCATTTCGCATGCCGAGGGGGAGGACGCAATATTTGACATCATTCACGGCCTGGATACCATTGAAGAAAGCGAACTGGAGAAAGTAAAGAACCAGGCAGAGGCCACGGTTGAATTCGGGGAGGTAGAAGTATTGCAGCGCGCCATGAACCTGGCATTCTGCACGGCACAGGGAGATACAGAAGAAGTAAACCGGGAAACGGATCGAATCCGGGCAGTAACCCGGGATGATATTTCCAGGGTACGGGAAAAATTTCTGGTGAAAGAAAACTGCTCCGCGCTTCATTATCACGCAAAACCTGTACTACATGAAAATTAGAACCGGCATCGGGTACGATGTACACAAGTTAGCCACGGGCTACGATCTCTGGCTTGGCGGAATTAAAATCCCCCATACCCACGGCTCGGTGGGGCATTCGGATGCGGATGTTCTGATCCATGTTATATGCGATGCCCTGCTTGGCGCAATGGACAAACGGGACATCGGCTTTCATTTTCCGGATACCGATCCGGCATATAAAGGCATTGACAGCAAAAAACTACTGGAAAAGGTGATGGAGATGGTACGGGCAGACGGCTGGACGGTAGGCAATATCGATTCGGTCGTTATCCTGGAGGCACCCAAAGTAAACCCTCATATTCCGGAAATGAAGCGGGTATTGGCGAAAGTGACCGGACTTGAAGAAGGCCAGATCAGTATCAAGGCGACGACATCCGAGCATATGGGATTTGTCGGACGAAAAGAAGGCGTGGCCGCACTTGCCACGACCATAATCCACGGAGAATGACCCGGGAGCTCCAACGAATCGTGACCGAAGATGGAAGTCACAGTCTGTACATTCCCTCCATGCGGGAGACCTATCACAGTACCCATGGGGCAATCCGGGAATCGGAGCATGTATTTATCAGGCATGGCCTTCAGGAGGCTGCCGAAAAAACTTCCGGGGAGATCGCCATTTTTGAAGTGGGTTTCGGCACTGGCTTAAATGCGCTCCTGACAGCGGCGTGGGCGGCCGCCAACAGGCGGACCGTCCGAATGACTTCTATCGAAGCCTATCCGGTGGAAGAAGAAATATGGAAATCCCTGAATTATCCGGAGCAGGTGGATGACACGCAGGCAAGCGCGTGGTGGGAATTGCTGCATGAATCAGACTGGAATACCGAAATAAAAATCCATGATAATTTCTATCTCACGAAAGTGCATGATAAAATTGAAAACTTTGTCGGCAAGCCAGATAGTATGGATGTGATTTATTTCGATGCGTTTGCCCCCGGTAAGCAAGCGGAAATGTGGTCACCCGATATCCTCAAAAAAACTGTAACTTGCCTGAAGCAAGGAGGGTTTCTTGTTACCTATTGTGCCCAGGGGCAATTTAAACGCGACCTGTTCAGCCTTGGCCTTGATGTGGAGCCCCTTGCCGGGCCTCCCGGGAAGAAGGAAATGACACGGGGAATAAAGCCTGGCAAGTGAATCATTTTAATACCATTTACTGTTAAATAAATTATGCGTCTCCTTTTACTTATTGGGCTGGTCACAGTGTGTGTGACTTCCTGCAAAAAAAATCCCTCCTCTTCCCGGGAGGAGGACCGTGAGGTCCGGCAAACGCTGGAAAATAAAATGCCAGAGGGCGCGATTAAAACGCCGTCGAATCCCATTACCACCGGCGCTATCCGCCTGGAAGTTCAGTGGCAGGAATCTATGCCACAGGAAAACAGTTCGCTGGTCATTGTAGGGAAGCTTATTTCACCCGGTCCCCAATACAGCGGGTTACGACCCGAAACCGGAGACCCCTTGATTATTAAGGGACTCACGGAAGCCGCTTTTGAAGACAGAGAGACCCGAATCATCGAAGTTCAACCCCCTTTGGCCGAACCCGACAATGGCATTCCGCAAATGACTTTATTAAAAATTATCGATTAATATGAAGAATCGTTACACAATATATTTTCTCTTCTTGCTGGGCATGCTGGCCGCTTGTTCGGAATCCGGCACAGAGGAAGAGAGAAAGGCCCTGGTTATCCGCCCCTTCCCTTCTTCGGAAGTGCTGAAAAGCATTCCAAATGCCACCGAATCGGAGGATAACCCGGCCGCACGGCAGGAATTTGATGTACTCCGTTTTCAGGACCCTGCCACAGGAAAGATTCCGGACGGGATTCGCGCAGCAGAAATTGCCTATGCCAAAACGTTGCCGCGCAGTAAAGGATTCTCCTACACCTCGGCGCAAGGAAGGTCAGTCACCGCCAACCTGTCATTCTCCTCAGCCGGCCCGGTCAATGTAGGCGGTCGTACCCGCGCCCTCGCTATTGATGTGACCAATCCCAATCTGATCTTTGCCGGAGGAGTACGTGGCGGGCTATGGAGATCCTCCGATAAAGGAACCACATGGACTCGTGTAACTCCTGTATCTTCGCAGCCCAATATCCGCTCGATCGTCCAGGATACCCGGCCCGGAAATGAAAATATCTGGTACTACGGTACCGGCGAAATTGAGCCGGGTAGTTCGGCAGCCACACCTGGCGCCCCGTATCGTGGCAATGGCATCTATCGATCCACTGACAATGGAACCACCTGGACTCAAGTGCAGGCAACCGGGGGCATTGACAACCTGACCTCTCCCTTTAATTATGTCCACGGCCTGGTACTTGACCCATCCAATACCTCTCAAACAGAAATGTACGCGGCCTCATTGGGGGGAATTTACCGATCCACCAACGGATTCAATTCAGCAACACTAACCCTGGGATCTGATAACTTTAGTGCCAACGGTATCTGGACAGAAGTGGCTGTCACTTCAACCGGAGTAGTATATGCGACCTTATCCTCAGAGGGGAATAACGCGCAAGGTGTAAGCGGAATTTACCGGTCCACCTCCGGTGCGCCCAACACCTGGGAAGAGATTACTCCGCCTACTGGCTATTCCGGCTCCTTTCGACGTATTGTGATCGGGATTGCTCCCTCCAATGAAGATGTGGTCTACTTTCTTGGAAATAAACGCGACAGCAATGTTTTTCATAAGTACGATGCTTCCGCTCCGGACGGTCAGCGCTGGACAGATCTTACCACAAATATTCCCATGCTGGGCGGCGCACAGGGTGATTACAATGCCCAATCTTCCTACAACATGCTGATTGCCGTCCACCCGAATGATGAAAACGTCGTTTTCCTGGGTGGAACCAATCTGTACCGGTCAACAAACGGATTCAGTGATAATACGGAAACCGAATGGGTAGGTGGATACACCAGGAATAATAATAGTGGCAGCTATTTTAACCACCACCCTGATCAGCATTCAGTCGCTTTCTTCCCGAACAATCCCAATGAGATGCTCAGCAGCCATGACGGGGGGATCAGTATTACATCCGATAATTTAAAATCGACGTTAACCGACATTACGGATCAGAATGGCAATGTGGTAGAAGAGGTAATGATCCTATGGACCCCACTTAACAATGCCTATGTCACGTCTCAGTTTTATACGGTGGCCATCGATGAAGAAAATGTGGGGGATCCGAGCCTTCTGGGCGGAATGCAGGATAATTCCACCTATATACTCCAGTCAGACAACCGTGCCGATGACTGGATCAATATCGGCGCAGGGGATGGCAGCTACTGCTACTATGACCTGACCTCCGCTGTAGTCAGTGCCCAGTATGCAAATATTTTTCGATACGCGCTGATCGATGGGCAGTTTGAATTCTTCAATATCAGCACGCCCAATGCGGGAGATGACCAGCTGAACCTCTTTGTCAATCCGATATTGTTTGATCCTGTTGCACCAAATAAAGTTTTTGTAGGCGGTCGCGGGTTGATTTATTACACCCTCAACATTCGCCAAAATCCCCAGGATGATGAATGGCTGAGTTTTGGATCGGGTGCCTTGCCTGCCAACCAGCGTGTGAGTGCCATGGCCGCATCGGTAGAGCCCCAGGGGGTTCTGTACATTGGTACGGAAGCAGGCCGGGTATATAAAGTAAATAATTCAACCAGCCTGGATGGAATCACCAATGTGACGAGCGGATTGCCTTCCGGGTATATTTCGTCGATTATGGTTGATCCGACCAATGCCGATAATGTGATGGTGTCCTACTCAAACTATAATATGCAGAGTATTTACTACAGCACGAATGGCGGCAATTCCTGGGCAACCGTTGGCGGAAACCTGGAAAACTCCGGCATCACAGCGGTAGGAGCCCCTTCGGTACGCTGGCTGGCCTATGTGCCCAATGATGGTAACCCTTTGTATCTGGCTGGAACAAGTGTCGGCCTGTTCAGTACATCAACACTAAATGGAAACAGCACCGTTTGGGAACAGGAAGGTGCGCAAACCATTGGCACAACACCTGTCGACATGATCCGGGTGCGGCCCATTGATGGTACCATTGTCGTGGCAACTCACGGGAACGGAATATTTGAAGCCCGGGCGGATGTGGCTTTCACGGCCCATCTTCAGGTTCAGGATCTTCGTTGTAGTCCCGGGGAAGTTACTCTGCAGGCCAATCTACAACTTCAGGGTGTAGAATCGGAATACAACCTGCAATATGCCTGGTTTGTGAATGGGCAACCCATTTCATCGGTTACGGGTTCCGGGATTATCACCTCGTCCGAAGGCAATTATCAGGTTCGGGTAACCAATAGTGTCACAGGCGAATCGGATTTATCCAATACAGTTCGCGTAAGCTTTTCTGAGAATAGTGTTGTCTGGTGTAACGATGGCGTTACCTCGGTGGAAGATGCATTCGCTGATGACCTGCGGGTATATCCAAACCCCACAACCGGTCCATTAACTATTGAGGCAACACCGGGTCGCTATACTATTCTGAGTATCGTTGACCTGAAAGGTGCACAAGTGATACGTCGCGACTTCAATGGACGACTGGAATTATCGATCGATTCTTTGCCAAACGGACTTTACATCATAGAGCTTTCCGGTGAAAATGAAAAAATCAGCCGTCGCATTATAAAAATTTCCCACGGGTAAATTTTGCGAATATTTCAATCTGAAGGATATAATTATTCCTCAGATTACTAATTTTTCAATAGGGGCCGATTACGTTTCTATTTAGAAAAAAATGGAGCGATTCTGCCCTTGCCCGTGAGGTGCCGGACAATTCCTCTTTTGCAGTTTTTTTATTAAATTTAAAGGCTGTTGATACCTGCAATGTTCGATTCTCCACCGAATCGGAAACTCTCGGGAAATATTACTTATCAGCAGTCCTCATTTATAACCATAAATTGAATCCATGGGAAACGTTCACCACGGCTTATACCGCCCTGAATTCGAGCACGACTCGTGCGGAATCGGATGCATCGCTAATATCGACGGCCGACGTAACCACGAAATAATACAGGATGCCCTGGACATGTTGGAAAACATGGAGCACAGGGGCGGGACCGGTGCGGACCCGGAGACAGGCGATGGTGCCGGCATAATGATACAGATGCCACATGAGTTTCTCCGAATCAAATGCCTGGAGCTCGATATCGAGCTTCCAGAGTTTGGTCATTATGGCGTGGGAATGATCTTTTTCCCTACGATTAAATCCATCCGAAAACAATGTCGTGAA
>CAYGOW010000045.1:14044-14703 GCA_964351425.1 uncultured Roseivirgaceae bacterium | reverse complement strand
GCCGACCTGGGTAAGTTGACAACGTAAAGATATGACTTGACGATGTCAAGCGGAAGCCGGATGATATGCCCGATGATTTTGTATCTGCTTCAGCAACCAGTACACAAAGCGTGGTCTACATTAAAAATATTTCCGAACAATCGTATTCCCGAAGTTACCTGGACTGGTTTTTCGACAGGGACGCCCGGGCACAAACCCGGATTAGTAGTGGTTCCGGTGTCATATTTACGCAGGATGGATACATTGTCACCAACAACCACGTTGTGCAGGGTGCCAACCAGCTTGAGGTGGTTTATAACAAAAAGAACTATGAGGCGGAACTGGTAGGCACGGATCCGTCGACAGATCTGGCGGTTTTGAAAATTAATGAGTCAGGCCTGCCCGGTATTCCGCTAGGAAGTTCTAAAGAGCTTCAGGTCGGAGAATGGGTTATTGCAGTAGGCAATCCATTTAATCTGACATCCACCGTTACGGCAGGAATTGTGAGCGCCAAGGGTCGGGAAATCAATATTCTCCAGAGTAATTTCCCAATCGAATCTTTCATTCAGACCGACGCGGCCATCAACCCGGGCAACAGTGGCGGTGCTTTGGTAAACAAAAACGGAGAGCTTGTTGGGATAAATACAGCCATCCTGTCCCGAACAGGGTCGTATGCAGGC
>CAYGOW010000045.1:0-13966 GCA_964351425.1 uncultured Roseivirgaceae bacterium | reverse complement strand
TATCGAATACGGAGAAGTACAAAAGGCTTTCTTTGGAGGTGAGGTAGGTGACTTGACGGCCTCATTAGCGGAACGGCTGGATATAAAACTCCCTGATGAAAATAATATTCGCGGGGTTCTTCTCGGGTATATTCAGAAAGACGGGGCGGCTGCAAAATCAGGGTTGAAAGAAGGTGATATTATCCTTCGCATCAACGGTCAGCCAACCAACACACGAAGTCAATTTGAAGAAGAACTTAGCTATCATTCGCTAGGCGATAAGATCGATGTCCTGTTCCTGCAGGATGGGAAAGAGAAAAGCACTTCCGTAACGCTTACCAACCGGGAAGGCACAACCGGTATTTTGACCCGTGAAATCTACACATCAGAATCACTGGGCGCCCAATTTGAGGCGGTCCCCAAGGTGGAGCGGGAATTATTCGAACTTGAGTACGGGGTGAAGGTGTTTAATATTCAAAACGGACTGGTCAAACGTATCGGGATCAGTGATAATTTTATCATCACGGAAATTAACCGGTATCCGATCAAAGACCCGGAAGAACTCGTCGAGATTCTGCAGAATATACGAGGAAGGGTAATTATTGAGGGGGTTAACAAATCAGGCGAACGAGGATATTATTCGTTTGAATTGCGTTAGCCTAAATTGCCTTCATTTTTAATTTCTTCTTCAATTCTTCCATCGAAGATTTGAAATTGGCGTTGGTATCCATCATGTCATTCACTGACTGTACGGCGTGGATGACTGTACTGTGGTCCCTTCCGCCAAAGTGATAGCCAATAGCCTTAAGCGAATGATCGGTGTATTCCTTGGAGAAATACATGGCTACCTGACGTGCAATGACGATTTCCTTCTTTCTGATTTTATCCTTTAACTGTTCTACTTCCACTTTGAAATATTCGGAAACAGTTTTTTGGATATAGTCTATGCTGACCTCGGTATCGATGTCGTGCACAATGTTTTTTAAAGTCTGCTTGGCCAGTTCAAGGTCAAGTTCCACCCGGTTCAGGGAGGCATGCGCGATCAGGGAGATAAGTACTCCTTCGAGCTCACGTACATTAGTGTCTACGCTATACGCCAGGTATTCGATGACATTCTCCGGAATGTAGATACCATCGGCCTGCATTTTACGCTGAATAATCGCTACGCGGGTCTCATAATCCGGTTGCTGGAGGTCAGCGGTAAGTCCCCATTTAAATCGGGACAACAATCGCTCCTGGAGTCCTTTCAGATCTCTTGGCGGACAATCACTGGTCATAATGATCTGTTTGCCGGCCTGATGGAGGTGGTTAAAGATATGGAAGAATATTTCCTGGGTTCGTTCCTTCCCGGCCAGGAATTGCACATCATCGATGATCAGAATATCCACTTGCATGTAAAAATTCTGGAATTCCTGAATCTTGTTGTTCTTCAGCGCATCAATGAACTGATTCGTAAATTTCTCAGAAGAAACATAAAGAACGAACCGGTCTTCGAGTTTATTCTTTATTTCATTTCCGATGGCTTGTACGAGGTGCGTTTTACCCAGCCCCACTCCGCCATAAAGCATGAGTGGATTAAATGAAGTGATCCCCGGCTTTTGTGCCACGGCAAATCCCGCCGAACGGGCCAGCCTGTTACAATCCCCTTCGATATACGTGTCAAAGGTATAATTTTGATTCAGCTGGGATTCCTGGTACAGGTGATCAACATGCTTAAGCTGGAAAGGAGAAATATAATCCTCCTTGCCTGATTTGTTATTATTAGGATTACCCCGGTTAGGTAAATTGACCGATAACGGGGAAGAACGGCTATTGCCGCGATCCACAATAACGGAATATTCGAGCCGGGCACCAGGACCCAGAACCTGGGTGATGGCCTTTTTTAGCACACCAACATAATGCTCCTCGAGCCATTCATAGAAAAACTGACTGGGCACCTGTATGGTAAGCACATCATCCGAGCATGCCAGGGGAACGATTGGCTGAAACCAGGTATTAAAACTCTGTTCAGCTACATTCTCCTTGATCACCCTCAGGCAGTCACTCCATACCGTACCGCAATCAACTTCCATTAAATATATTTTAGTAATTCAGAGATTATCATTCAATCCCTCACCAGAAAAAGGGAAACAAAGTTGTAAAAAAATTCACATAAGTGAAAGTAACATCGTGCTCTAATTATGCATAAAAATTAATGATTATTCAAAATGATGGAGGAATAACCAAAAAAGCTCATTTATACCGGGAGAAAATTTTTTTCCGGACGAATTCTGTAACTTTACCTTAACCTCAATCAAGCACTCAACTTATGCAAAATCCTGCAGATTCTTTCCCTCCAATGACCTACGAAGACTGGAAGAAACGTGCGGAAAAAGAGTTATCCGGCCGGATATCCAGGGAGTGGGAGAATACGGAAATCCCGCTATACCTCACCTCCGATGATCATTCAGCTATTCTCGAACGTTTTGATAACCATATTGGCGTAACGGACCCAAATCTTCCGGCCCCCAGGTCCTGGCACAATGTCACCGCTATTGACGACAAGAATGAGAAGAACGCCAATGGCCATGCATTACATACCCTGATGAACGGGGCCGATGGCGTACTTTTTCGACATGCCTCCGGCTTTTCACCGGAGAAGCTCCTGGTTGATTTGCTGCCTCAATATGCTTCTCTCCTCTTAGAGGATGCCAGTATTGATTTCGCCATGAATTATCGCCAATGGCTTGATCATTTAGATGCGGACCATAACGCGGTATCCGGCTACCTGCGATTCTCTAACCAGGAGGAGACCCTTTCACCCGAGCTATTTAAACTTTTCAGTGATTATTCGGGAATCCGGTTCTTTCATTTTCACCTGCCGGAAAACAGCACCACGGGCTATACAGAGCAACTGGTAACTTTTCTCAAGGACCTGACGAATCAAATAGATATCCTGGTTGCTAAAGGAATCCCTTTACAATCACTCTGGGATCGTGTGTCACTATCTGTTGAATGCGGGCCTCTTTTCTTCGAGGAAATCGCGCGATTAAGGACTCTCCGTATTCTGATTTACAAAATTTTCCGTGCTTATGGCCTGGAGAATATTGCCCCCGAATCAATTACAATCCATGGAATATCAAGACCCTGGACGTCCGAATCTATACAACCTCACGCCAACATGCTTAAGGGCTGTACGACCGGCTTTGCCATGATTTTGGGTGGCAGCAGTCACATTAGTATCCTTCCAGAAGACCCGGGTTCTGACTTGCAACAACGTATTGCGCGAAATATATCCCTGATTCTAAGGGATGAGTGTTACCTCGACAAAGTCCTGGACCCTGCTGCCGGATCCTACTACATTGAAAAGCTTACCAGTACCCTGGCAAAAAATGCCTGGGACGCATTCACCAAATCCACTGCCGAGTAATGAGACCTGATTTCAGCAAAATCCCGTTTGAAAAACATCAACCTCAACAGACCAGCCCTTCTGCAGTACCCCCATGGGTTTCGGCCGAACAGATAGACCTCAAGCCATGCTACGATAAAAACGATATGCGGGAGGTTGGCCACCTTCAATTTGGTGCCGGCGCACCTCCCTACCTTCGTGGTCCTTATGCATCGATGTATACAGGACGCCCCTGGACAATCCGGCAATATGCGGGTTTTTCCACGGCGGAAGAATCCAATGCTTTCTATCGCCGTAACCTGGCTGCGGGCCAAAAAGGACTATCGGTGGCATTCGATCTGGCCACACACCGGGGATATGATTCGGATCACACGCGAGTTTCAGGCGATGTGGGTAAAGCCGGCGTTGCCATCGATTCAGTGGAAGATATGAAAGTATTGTTTGATCAGATTCCGCTGGACAAAATGTCGGTTTCCATGACTATGAACGGAGCTGTAATTCCTGTCATGGCATTCTATATCGTAGCAGCAGAAGAGCAGGGGGTGTCTCCAGAAGCATTGAGCGGAACTATTCAAAACGACATCCTGAAAGAATTTATGGTCCGGAATACCTACATCTATCCACCGGCCCCCTCCATGCGCATTATATCCGATATTTTTGCCTATACAGCTGATAAGATGCCCCGATTCAATTCTATCAGCATCAGTGGATACCACATGCAGGAAGCGGGGGCTACGGCGGATATTGAACTGGCCTATACCCTGGCGGACGGACTGGAATATATTCGTGCCGGCATTGGGGTGGGTTTAAAAATTGATGAATTTGCCCCAAGGTTATCGTTCTTCTGGGGAATTGGCATGAACCATTTCATGGAAATAGCCAAGATGCGGGCAGCCCGAATGATGTGGGCCCAAATGATAAAAGAGTTCAACCCTGAAAACCCGAAGTCCATGGCACTCCGTACGCATTGTCAGACCTCAGGATGGAGCCTGACCCAGCAAGACCCCTACAACAATGTCACCCGTACCTGTATCGAAGCCCTGGCCGCAGTTATGGGCGGTACCCAGTCTCTTCATACCAATGCACTGGATGAAGCGATTGCGTTGCCAACAGACTTTTCGGCGCGTATTGCCCGAAATACACAAATTTACCTACAGAAAGAAACCGGAATTACGCAGTGTGTTGATCCTTGGGGCGGCTCCTACTACGTTGAGAAACTAACATCCCAGTTAGCGGAACGGGCCTGGGAACATATACGGGAAATTGAGGACCTCGGTGGAATGGCTAAAGCCATTGAAAGCGGCGTGCCTAAAATGAGAATCGAAGAAGCGGCAGCCCGTAAGCAAGCACGGATTGATTCGGGTAAGGATATAATCGTTGGCGTCAATCGTTATCAGAGCAATGACGAGCCCGATTTTGATATTTTAGAAGTGGATAACACCAAAGTTCTTGAACAGCAGGTTGAGCGTCTGAAAAAATTAAAGGCCGGTCGGGATGAAGAAAAAGTACAAAAATCATTGGCCAATCTGACGGCGGGTGCGGAAGGAAATGAGAACTTGTTAGCGCTGGCGGTTGCGGCGGCCCGGGAAAGAGCTACCCTGGGAGAAATTTCAATGGCCATGGAGAAGGTTTTTGGTCGTCATAAGGCGACGGTAAAATCCATTTCCGGAGTCTATTTATCAGAAATGCATATGGATAAATCAGTTAAATCAGCGCGGGAACTATCGGATAAATTTGCCGACCTGGAAGGCAGGCGGCCGCGGATCCTTGTAGCCAAAATGGGGCAGGACGGTCACGACCGGGGTGCCAAAGTAATTGCTACCAGTTTCGCTGACCTTGGATTTGATGTAGACATCGGACCCTTGTTTCAAACTCCGGAAGAAGTCGCCCAACAAGCAGCGGAAAACGATGTCCATGTTATCGGAGCCTCCAGTCTCGCCGCGGGCCATAAAACACTTATCCCTGCCCTGATCAACGAATTGAAAAAAATTGGACGGGAAGACATCATGGTAATTGCAGGCGGGGTAATTCCTCCGGCCGATTATGACTTCCTGCGCAATGCCGGTGTGAGTGGCATCTTCGGCCCGGGTACGGTCATCGCCAAAGCAGCTTCAGAAATATTGGAGAAACTCATGCAGGGTAATAATCAGGAACCCGGTTGAGCCGAATTCAGATTTCGAATAATTTGCGATTACCACGTGAATCCGTGAAATTAAAAGGATGAATGAAACACCACCAAAGCAAAGCTTTCGTGACCGCGTACATGAAGTGATTTTTGAGGCTGATACATTCTGGGGTAAAACCTTTGATGTAGTCTTGCTTATTGCCATTGTACTAAGCGTTCTCGCGGTTATGATGGAGAGCGTTGTTAGTTTCCGTGAAGAGCACGGATTAACCCTTTTTTATGCTGAATGGGTTTTCACCATCCTGTTTACAATAGAATATATTGCCAGGCTCTGGTCGGTGAATAAACCGTTAAAATATGCAACCAGTTTCTTCGGAATAATCGATTTACTTTCCATTCTCCCGGCTTATATCGCCTTGTTTATTTCCGGTAATATTTCAGCTTTCCTCATTATTCGGAGTTTTCGGTTATTTCGGGTTTTTCGGGTTTTCAAACTGGTGCGTTTCCTTGGCGAGGCTTCCCAATTGACAACGGCACTAAAGGCCAGCAGGGCCAAAATAACGGTGTTTGTCGGCGGTGTCTTCATTATGGTGGTGATCATGGGTACACTTATGTACCTCATCGAGGGCGGTGAAAACGGATTCACCTCAATCCCAAAAAGCATCTATTGGGCGGTAGTTACACTTACCACAGTGGGCTATGGTGATATTGCCCCGCAAACCACGTTGGGTCAGGGTCTGGCCACTTTTATTATGATCCTTGGCTACGGCATCATTGCAGTTCCCACCGGGATTGTATCCGCCGAAATGGCACAAAGTGCTGTTGGCAAGGTCCCCCTAAATACAAGGGCTTGTCCGCATTGCAGCGCTGAAGGTCATACAGACAATGCAGAATACTGTTACAAATGTGGCGGTCTGTTATAGACTATTTCTCCGGAAGCTTATGAAGGTTGATGAAATGAACTACAGCCTCGTGGGCGCGTCCCGGGTCCTGCCAGAATTCACGACTGAAGAAACTGGTGAAATGCCAGTTTTTCTTATTTAGGATGGCAGGCAGATAGACATGCGCGTCTTTTATTGAAGGGCTTCTGAAATACCGATCGTCATCCGTCAGGATCAACCCAAGGTAATTCTCCTTCTCTTTTATTGTTAAATCAGCGAATGGAAGCTCCTCAGAAAGACTGATATTCTTAAGATCTTCCCCGTCCAGGTTCATTAATTTATGTTTTAAATACCAGTCCGCATGATGTTTATCGTCTTCAGGATAAGCCGGCAGGAATTCACCATTCGAAACTATCCAGGCGTATTCCAGGTATTTCTTAAGTAATTTTGGGCCCTCATTACGTGTCTTTTCTGTCTTCAATTGTTGCGGAAGAATACTGCTGACCAATAGCACTTTTTCGCGGGCGCGGGTTACCGCAACATTTAATCGGTTTTCACCATGAACGGCATTAAGACTTCCAAACTGGAGTTGTACTTTGCCCTTTTTATCCGGAGCATACCCGATTGAAAAAATAATAATGTCCTTTTCATCCCCCTGGACATTCTCAATGTTCTTCACAAACCATCCCTCCGGCCAAATTAACTTCTCCTCCATGAGTCGTTCATCAAGCTTGTCAAGAATAAGCTGCTGTTGCTTTGCATTGAAGGTGACCACACCCACCTGCTTTTCCGGCTTTTCTTTGATCAGGTTGATCACAATTCCGAGTACCTCCTCCGCTTCCGGTTCGTTCACGTTATTCTCCCATATTCCTTCCACCTTCCGGTATTCAATGGCCGGCTGACGCGCATTCACCACCTCATAATCCGGCAACATCACCAGCTTGCCATCGTAAAACTGCTGATTGGAAAATTCTATGAGATCCAACGATTTACTTCGGTAGTGGCCTTTCAACTGGATCTCCATAAGGTGCCGTGACACCAATTCAAGCAATGAATCCACCTCAAGGGCTGCATCATCACCTGTATCCTCCTCTTCAAACCGGACCTGGTACAAGTCATTCGGCCGAAGCTGCTTGTCATCCCCTGCCACAACCACTTGCCGTCCCCTGTACATCGCCGGTAACCCTTTTTCAACAAAACACTGGGAGGCCTCATCAAAAATTACCAGATCAAAGAGCGGTTCCAGCGGAAACATGGCCGAAACAGATTCCGGCGATGCAAGCCAGCACGGCATAAGATCAAATAATTCGTGATGAAATTCTGCGATGGTTTTACGCAAAGGCCATATCCTTCTCTTTTTCGTTACCTGATGATGCAAATCGCGATAGGTTACCCGGTTGTTGAGCCTGTTATATTCAACGTGTTCATACATCCGTTCCCTCACCTTCAGCAAGACCATATCATTGCTGATCTTCTCTTTTTCATCCACCAAATGCTGCAATTCAACCACCTTTTTCTGGAAAGACCTGGAGCTGACCGAGCGGAGAATAGGATACTTGGTTTCAATATGTTCGATCCATGCAAGGCGCAAACTATTCTGAAAGACACGATCCACATCTTCATTCGTATCCACACTCTCTACTTCCAGCACACGTTCAATAACCTCCCTTTCCACATCAAGAAGTCCTGCCTTCAGGGCATCATATTCCTGGATGGCATCGAAATCCTTTTCCAGTGATACCATCATAGGCTCAATTAATTGAGGGGCGCTGACCATTTTACCGAGTTGACTCGGTGGAAGGTATTGCAACCAATCGGCCTTTTTTTGAGGAATATCCTGGAGAACACTGAATAGCTCCTCAAACTTCTGTCGTAATTCATCGTAGGAAAGAATCTGGACATTCATGAATTCCTTGAAATTCCGCAGGGAATTAAAGATCAACTTGGCCTTAACACTTAATTTCTGAACATGAAACCAATTCTGAAATTGGAGTTTTTCATAATTTTCAGGTATCTCCGTTAGCCATTTCTTAGCCCGAAGTTTGGTTATATTGTGCTCAAGGTTCAACCTGTTGTCAATCCTTTCGGCCATATCATCAAACCCTTCGGATGTCATCGGCACATTATTTCCCTGAAAAGCATGGGAAAGGACACTTTTTTCCTTCGAAAATAAATTCCACTGAATTCGCTTCAGGAAATTGGAGCGTGCTTCGAGTCCCTGCTGAAATATCTCCTGAAAATGTCCAAGTTCGGCCGCTGGTATAGTTTTCTCAGGTCCCCGACCGGTATAGCACTCCATCATGACCCGTTCGGTATTGGATAGCCATAAATGATCTGTTTCCTGATCAGGGTAGGACATCATGTGCCTGAAGTACCTATAGGCCCGTTCACGTTTAAGAACGCCCAGCATTTCTACGATAAAGTCACTGCTTCAAAGGATTAGCTCACCGTCCTGTAATGAAATTCGATGTCCAAGGCTTTTCTCCACCCGATCTTCAATATTCAGTTTAAATCGGGGAATTTCCTCCAGGATCTCCTTCATACGACGAAAATCGCCTACCTGGAATTTAGCGAATGACAATCTGTCCGCCCATGGATGACTCTGTTTTTCAAATTGAATGGCATACGCACTGTAATCAAGCAATTTCTGCCGAAACTCAGGCATCCGATAGAAATCAAAATGGGTGTATTCCTGCTTCAGATTGACAGCCTCCTTATGAATATGGGAGGTAAGGTAAAGTTCCTTTACAGATAAACCACATTCTGATTCGTCAAACAGGGCCGCTCTGAACTCATTAATTTCTTCTTTCAGCTGATCAATGGATCGTGAAACCTGGAGAAATTTCCTCTCCAGCTGAATGGCATCCAGCCCATTGTTTCTCACTTCATATTCTTCCAGCTTCTCGATCTGACGCGCAATTTTTTCATAAATCTCCTTGCGGTCGTTGCGAAAGTCATGGACCAATCCCAAAAACGGACTTAATTCCTGTTTTTGCATCCGCTGATAAACGATATCAAGCGCAGCTCTTTTCTGACAAACGACCAGCACTCGCTTTCCTGAGGCAATATTATCCGCAATCAGGTTACAGATTAATTGTGATTTCCCCGTACCCGGAGGCCCCTGAACTACCACAGAATTGCCTTGCTTAATCAGGCGTAAGGCGCGCTCCTGATGCGCATCCATTGGCAAAGTTGCCAGCATTCGCTCCTCGTGCAATTGACCCTGGTCCAGTTCAGATGAACTCCTTTGCGCAAAAAATGCATCCAGGTCCTCTGACTTTTCAGACTCCAGCAGTTGCATATAATCAGGAACCAGGTAGGAGCCGGCCTGAGGGAAGATACCCAAAACGGCTTCAGGAAATAATTTTAATTCACCCTCTTTGTACTTTTTATCGAAGTCGTCCTTCTTGAACTCTTCAAATTTTTCTAACCGATCAAGAAAAGTATCCTGATTAAAGTGCAGTTCTATCGGACTTTCTTTAAGCAATTGGTACAGCGACGTTCGAAAGACCGTGCTGTCCATATCAAAGTCTTCAAATGTTCTGTCCAGAAAATCATCCGGGACAGGTATCTGGTTGTAGTGCGCGTAGGCAAGAATAAATGACTTGTTGAATACGGTACCACTGTCATTCCTCGGGTAAAGTACCCATTCATCCCCTTTCAATCGTATTTCTACCGGAAAGAAAAGCAATGGTGCCCTGATATGCGTGCCATCGGATAATTTGCCACGAACGAATGGCCAACCTACGTACAGATCCTTTGCTCCGCGTTCCTCAAAAATAAAATTATCCGTACGGAGTAACTTACGAACGTTCCGGCTTACGACAGTAGCTTCCTCATCCCTGGCATCGGCTACAGGTCCTAAGACAGACGATTTCCCCGCAATTAGGGCTTCAATAATGGAAAATGACCCGCCGCTGGTCAGGAACTGAAAGTCATGTAAGTCAATAAACTGCTGACTCACCAAACGAAGCAGGACGAGTGAGCGGTTGTTTCCTGACAGATTAGTCAGTCTTTTTAAATATGAACGTAGGACTTCAAGCATACGGGATGTGAATCAACGTCAAAAATTAGAAAATTAATCTGATTTTAAAATTTGATGTAGTAAAATAAACGAAATTAACCCTGCCCGACCCTTCACAAAAACATGATATCGTGCTTATTCATTAATAGAGTCTTTTTCTAAAACGTACGGTTTGAGGCGATTTATTGTTAAAGAATCGATTAACTCGATATCAAACAGCACATCGACCGATAATATGCGCCCATGCTGGGATCGGTAATGGACAATGGCAGATGCCTGTCGTGAAGATAAATACGGATGGGCGCGCAATTGTGCGTAGCTATCTGAGGATAGATCAATTTTTCGAAAAACAGCAGGGTGCGAAACGTACAGCAAAGGCGCAATTTGTGTAAAAAGAGTGCTATCAATGCCATAAACTTCCTGTAATTGCACAGGACTGACAAACCCTCCCAATAAGTTTCTGTACTTAATAATCCGTCCGGAAAGAACCGGCCCAATCCCGCGCAAGGATCGCCATAACAAGCTATCCGCCAGATTTATATCTAACTTCTCCATCTGCCGGACTACCGGCTGGTGCTGAACAGCCAGCTTTTTTACGGTTCGTTCAGGGAATTTGATAAATGGCCTGATCACGTCAAATACCGAATCAGTCATAGGGTACAGGTTTTTTATTTGGCCTGAATAGGAAAACCCACCTGCTTTCTCCCGATAATTGACCCAGGCATTTATAACGGCGCCAGACAAGCCATAAGCAGCCAGCTGCTTTGCTGAAACAGTATCCGGATTAAATGGCTCCAGGACTATGCGTGATTTTACGGGATCTTTTTGACCCTCCTCCTGCAGAAGGTGCAGGGAATACTCAAGTAAATTGGCCTGATCTTCGGATAAAGGTTTCGCCTCATACCACGTTGCCAGAAGCAATAAAGCGAGACCCAACGGATAAATAATTATTATCCCGATTTTTTCACGTCGGGTCAATCCAAGGGTAAATGTTATAAACACAAATAACCGGCGGTACAAGTACCTGAACTTACGCTTCATTCAGGCTATTTACACTTCCTGACGGTCATTTCCTCAGGCAGATTCGCAATACGCAATAATGGCTTCGCGAAGTGCCTGGAAGGTGGATTCAAAAACATCCATATTCTCTTCCAGGAGGGTTACGCGAATGCCCATCTGAGTGGACTGAAAGGAAGAAAGCGGCACAACACAAATACCACAGGTGACCAGGAGGTAATAGGCAAACCGGCGGTCATGTGCCAGGTCGGGCGTAATCCATTCCTGCAGAAGGTAATTCAGGGAGGCATCGTGAGTCGTCAGGTGTTGCCCGGGATGCAAGGTTTCTTCCTTGAAAAGGATCGTATTGTAGAATGCTCCTTTTGTTTCAATGTACCGGATATATGGAATGCCTTTCATTAACTCATCCAATTTCCTGGATCGCTCAGAAATTGCAGTATTTCGACTTTTCAGATATGTCTGGTATTTCGGATTCCCCATAATCTGCGGAATTGCTTTCTGGGGTAAGGTAGTCGAACAAACTTCTACCATTTTTGCGTCTTCGAGGGCATGGCAGAATTTGTCAAACTGAACATCTTTTTTCCTGTTGTAAAACTCCATCCAGCCGCATCTTGCTCCCGGCCACGGTAGTTCTTTGGAAATTCCTTTCATCGATATGGCCGGCCTGTCGCCAATGATCTCAGCAAGGGGCAGGGTATGTTCCCTGTTGAGCGTAATGGCTGAGTATATCTCGTCGGCAATGACCAGGAGGTCATAATCAGTCGCTATACGCACTATTTTTTTCAGGTATTCCGGTGGATAAATCATCCCGGTAGGGTTATCAGGATTTATGATAAGGATACCCGCGATGTTTTCATTGTACCGTATTTTATTGTGCAGTTCTTCAATGTCAGGGTACCAATTATTCTCCGGATCCAGCCTGTAGGTCACAGGCGAGCTGTTGGCATGGGCAGCTTCTGCAGAAGAATGGGTGGAATAGGCCGGAGAAGGACCTATGATCCTCGAAGTAGAAGGGAGGTACTGATATAACTTTGAAATGGCGTCACCAAGGCCATTGAAAAACAGAATATCCTCACTGGTTATCTGTACACCACCCAACGCATTGTTCCGGGTGGCGAGAAATTGGCGGGTCGCCGGAATCCCCTTAGAATGACAATAGCCGTAGGAAGAATCTTGTCGCACCAATTCAGACACCTCTTCTTTCATCCATTGCGGCAGCGAATTATGTTTGGCGATAGGATCACCGATATTCTCCCAAATAATATTCACTCCACATTGGGCAACCTGATCAGCTTTTCGGGCAATCTGGCGAATCTCATATTCGAGTTGACTCGCTCCCTCATATAATAATGTGTTTCTCACGAAGGCATAAATTATGTATTCCTTTTCGATTGATTTTGGAACCTTAAATCAAGATTATTCAAATATCTGCCGGGCCCGGTGAGTAAAATACCTTCCTTTTTGGGAATTATAACGATCTGTTCCGTACCCATCCAATCGGCAAAAAGACGGTGAATAAATTTATTATTTCTCAATGTGCATTTTTTGTCCTGATGATAGCACTGAAATCCGATCGATTCGATCATCTTGACTGCTCTGTCCCGGATTTGGCTTTGATTCAATTCATCATGTGCCAGGTGAACGGTTCGTAGCCGATTCCCAAATGAAACACCAAACGAAACGGCAAGCGCCAAAAAAAACATCTGATTCAACAGGCCAAATGATGGAAAGAACTGATCCACCATGATATAGGATACAATGCCTCCAAAAATCAACAAGATAGCCAGTACAACGGCAAACACAAGTGGGAGTGCCCGCCAGTTGGTACGGTCTTCTTTAATCGTTATCTCCCATGCACTGTTCATTGATGGAAGTTATCAATATTCTCGTGCGATGCCAATGTGCTGAAACAAAAAATCCCGGGTCGCCCCGGGATTTTTAAATTCCATACTACTAACACATTCTGTAAGTTACTGGATCTCGACCTCATCGAGATTAATAAACTCGATTTTGCCGCCATCAGTCATATCGATGCCAATAATGGCGTCTTTATCAATTTTGCCTGAAAGAATCTCCTTCGATAATTCATTCAGAATCTCACGTTGCAGAACGCGCTTAAGCGGTCTGGCACCGAACTGCGGATCAAACCCGCGTTCCGCAAGATAGTCGAGCACAGTATCGGAAACCTCCAATTTTATGCCGCTTTCAGCAAGCCGGTCCTTAACGAGCTTCATCTGGATATCAACCACTTTACGGATATCTGCCCTTGAAAGAGGACGGAACATGATCGTTTCATCCACCCGGTTAAGGAACTCGGGCCGAACAGACTTTTTCAGTAATTCGAAAACTTTCTTTTTCGTATCCTCCAAAACTTCCTCCTCATTCTGACCTGTCATATGCTCAAAACTTTCCTGTATAATCTGAGAACCAATGTTAGTGGTCATAATGATGATCGTATTCTTAAAGTTGGCAACACGGCCTTTGTTATCAGTCAAACGACCATCATCCAGTACCTGCAGGAGAATGTTAAACACATCCGGATGGGCTTTTTC
>CAYGOW010000044.1:0-14976 GCA_964351425.1 uncultured Roseivirgaceae bacterium | reverse complement strand
CCGCCTGAGGCGGACAGCGCGCTACGGCGGACAGCGCGAGGCTCCGCGCCCTCCCCACCGTCATCCCCGTCCGTCAATCTAAAGTTGAATGATACTACTGCCAAACGGGGACCTCACTCAATGTGTCGCTTCGCAGATCCCCGATCGGAGGTATAGCGCTTCCAATTGACCCCACGTTCGGGGATGACGGGAAAAATAGAGCGTCCGGCGGGCCGGCTGGTATGGCCGACAGCTTCGGGTTTACCTGCCGAAGCCTGGAGGCTCCCATCTACGCAAAAGCTATGATGGACGGTGACGACGGACCATGTAGCAGCACTTTCGTGCGCTACATGGCACTGCACTTCTGTGCGGGTTTTCCCCCACCGTCCGGAGGAGCATCCACGCTCCGACACCATAGCCGCATAAAAAAACCCGACTCTTCCGAGTCGGGTTTTTGTCTCTTAGTGACCTCGTCAGGATTCAAACCTGAAACCTCCTGAGCCGTAATCAGGTGCTCTATTCAGTTGAGCTACGAGGCCATCTCGTTGTAGAGAGGCTGCAAATTTAAGTAAAAACATCGCTTAGAACGAATACTTTTTTAAAAAAAGTTATCTTTGCCCGTCCAACAACAATCCAGACAAATCACAGTTACAATAACTATGAAACAAATTCTTATTTTACTCCTTTCTATTGTTCTTCCGGCATCCGCTTTTGCAACGGATACTGATCCGGTTTATCCTTTCACAAAAAAGCTTACTCCGATGAAAATCCGCCAGCGCGCGGCCCGTCCGGATGTACCGGGAACTTTCCTCATTGAAATAGGATGGAATACGTTACAGAATACTCCCGAATTGATGGATATGAATACGTTTGGCTCCCGTACTGTGAACCTGATGTATTTCTGGGATGTTGAAATCGGCAATACCGGCCTGTTTTTTATGCCGGGTATCGGTCTTGGCCTGGAACGTTATAAATTTGATAATGATTTTACTCTGGTCCAGAATTCAGACGGAGAGGTTTCTTTCAGCGATATCTCCGCTCTCGATCCAAAGAAATCAATGCTGATTACCAACTACGTTGATATTCCTATCGAATTCCGCTATTACATCAACCGAAACGATCCAAAACGTAGTTTTAATTTTGGTTTTGGGGGTAAATTCGGCTATCGGTTCTCTTCCCATACCAAATTGAAATTCAGCGAAGATGGCGATGATGTAATTACAAAACATAAGCGTGGATTCGGTCTTAACCGATTACGGTATGGCCTCACCGGCCGGATTGGCTACGGTGGCCTGACGCTGTTGGGCTATTTCAGCCTCTCAGATATGTTCGAGGCAGGAAACGGGCCAATTGGTACCGATGAAGTCCGTGGATATACCATCGGAATCTCTTTCACAGGCTTTTAAAATACAACGGTAAAATAATAGTAAACCATCACTGCTGAAGCACTCAGTTTCACGAGCGTGGTGATTAGAAATCCTACAAAGGAACCAAAGGCAGCCCGCGTGGCTTCCTGATGGGTACGGCCGTATAGGATTTCACCGATCAGGGCGCCTATAATCGGACCGATAATTATCCCGAAGGGAGGAAAAAAGATAAGTCCCGCGACTAATCCGACAATCGTCCCCAACACGCCATATCGGCTTCCACCATATTTTTTGGCGCCCCATGCCGGAATTAAAAAATCAAGCGCCGTGACCACAATGGTAATACCCAGCCAAATCAGCATGAATTTCAAACTGAATGGGGTGGGGTCGGTAATTTGAAGGATAAGCAGGCCGGCATACGCTAAAGGAGGCCCGGGAAGAATGGGTAAAATACAACCAAGAATACCCAACAGCATAAATATCCCGGCAACGATGAACAGGAAAATATCCATCTACTTAATCTCTTTTTCAGTTAATTCAATACCCAATTCCTGAAGCTCCTCAAGTATGGGCGTATAAATTTCGCGGCGAATGGGAATATGGACGCCACGGACCTTGATATTTCCAAGCAGGTAATGTTTCGCCGCAATGGCAAGCGGCAGTCCGACCGTCTTGGACATCGCTGTATTCTCCGCGTCATCACCCACCGCAACCATAGTACTGTGCACTTCCCGCTCCACCCCATTCTCCAGAAATTCAAACTTGTGCCACATCACGATCATATCACGGTCATCCGGATTCAACGTCCATTTTTTCTTGAGAATGTGCTCGAGGATCTGCGCAGGCGTCCCGCCGTCAAGACCAACAGGGTCTTTGTCAAAAAAACCGGCCCATCGGAGGCAGTGCATTTCAGCACCATCACGCTCCAGTCCCATGTAGTGGGCCAGCTTCAGCTCTACGGTATCCGTAGGATTGTAAGACAGAAACGAATTCAAAAAATCACGATGGGTCATCTTGTCCACATGCTCCATTTCATAGGAGTCATCCGTGGCACCCAGCTGAACGAAAATGTCCCATGTTCTACAAAAACCGGGTCGCCGGAGTGTACCACGATAAATAGTATTTATTCCCCGCAGCCCATAGACATCAAGATATTTCAATGAATCGCGGTTGGCATACCCTTCAAAATAGCCATGCCCGGGAATGTGGATCATCTCCGTACGGCGAAATAACTTGTGATAGGGTATATATTTATAGGTGCCTTCCTGAATAAATTTTACGATCCCTTGTCCGGCCAACACCACATTCCTCGGATTCCAGGTAAATTTATACTTCCAGGGATTATCATCATCCGGGTTATCCGCAAGGAGCCCGCCCGTAAAACTTTCAAACGCCTTCAATTCATGTCCCTCATCGCGAATCTGGTCAATCACTTTCATCGCCGACATGTGATCAATGCCCGGGTCAAGTCCGCATTCATTCAAAAAAAGAATTCCCTTACGCCTGGCCTCCTCATCGAATGTCCGCATTTCGTCTGATACATAAGAAGCTGTCATCATGGAGGCTCCATATTTCAGGCATTCCCTGGCCACTACCGGATGAAACCGCGCCGGCAACATCGATATCACAAGATCGGCCTGCTGAATCTCCTCTTCCCGTTGCACAGACTTTTGAATATCAAAAGTAAATGCTTCGGCGCAGGCATGGCCCTTGGTTTTCGCCTCCGCCAGGGAAGGATCGTAATCCCCCACCCGGAGTTTCCAGTCATTCGCAGAACACTGATCGAGCAAGTAACTAATGAGAGAGGTCGCCGAACGTCCGGCACCGAGAATTAATATGTTGGTCATGAAGGTTGTATTGTTCGATACCAAAATAAAGGAAGAATTTTTCAATGCCATAACATATGCCAAAGAAAGATCAGGGGATAAAAAAACCCTGTAGTGATGTTTGTGCATCTACTACAGGGTAACCTTAAACTAAAACCTGAACCTAAACTATGTACTATGTTATTTTTATTTTTTCTGCGCGGGAGTTTCTATATTTCGCCGGCATTGATGGCGTTGTCTGCCACGCGATTGATCGCATATCCCTGAACCTGGGCTTCCTCAGTAGTCTGATCGATGAATACTTTCACCCATCCTGTATACGACTTACCGTCTTTCACCAGTTTGATACCGATATACTGATCGCGATCTCCTGACCACAAACCTTTCCAGGCATTTCCGTTCTGATTTTCTACCTGCTCCAGTATGGAGGTAGGCGTGTTTTTCCAGCTGATGTTTCCAAAGCTGTCAAGTGAAATACCTTCATCAGCGACTGCTGCTTCGTTGTCAACGGCAAGGACTTCATTTTCCCCGATGGCATTTACCATATATTTGGTGTGGATTTCACCGTTTTCATTTTCAAATACGGTGGTAAAGAGGAAGTCTGCCTGTCCGTCTTTATCGGCATCCAATGTGTAATTGTGTCCAAATCCAAAGGCTGCCGGTGTGGCAAATGATTCGTGAGCGATGACTTTTGATTCTGAAGCTACTGACTTGTCGTTTTCACCATTTCCTAATGAAATAGCTACTAAGAATAATATTGAGACTAGAGTTTTCATGATGTTGTTGCTTTATTGTTTTTGTTGTTTTGACCTGTTTGAATGAACGACAAACGACCTGAGCGGTTAACAGAACGTGACGAACGTACCCGGATCAGGGTAAATGGACGATTCCCGTGATGAAATCACCGAAATACTTGATTATTATTACTACCTTGTATTTCTTACCCAAAGACTGTTTACTGCCCAAATAGCACACAACAGTCCGATTCCCTGAGCTATGCGGGCCGCTACATTGTACTGGCCTTTCTCCCCCCCTTTCATTATCTTTCCTTAATGAACGACGATTTCACCCTTCTTCAGCACAAGGAAAATCTGACCGACGAGGAAAACGAACTCCTTGCCGCGGCTGAGGATGCCCTTGATCATGCGTACGCACCGTATTCCAATTTCAGGGTAGCGGCGGCCATCCTTATGGAAGACGGCACCATTATTACAGGCGTCAACCAGGAGAATGCAGCGTACCCTGCCGGCTTATGTGCCGAGCGGGTGGCCTTATATCGCGCCGGCGCCGAATTGCCGGGCATGAAAATACGCTGTATGGCCATAACCGCCCGGCCACCGGGCAACGATCCGTTTCCCGGAATAACTCCCTGCGGCGGATGCCGTCAGGTCATGATGGAATTTGTCAACCGCCAGGAAAAATCGTTCCGCCTTATCATGCCGTTAAAAAATAACACATGGCTCCGTGTCAATAAGGCAGAAGCACTTCTCCCCTTTGGTTTCAGGACAAAAACACTCTGATACTTACATAGACCTTCCTTTTTAGGCATTATGTCGTATCTTGGATTCAAGGTTTGACTGTGCCTAAGTTTCAATTGCGGGTCATTCTGCCTCTCTAAGTTTATACAGAGAGTATTTTTTAATGTAACTGGCAGGATCTTTCGATGCTGCTGAATTGGTGACTTTAGTTTTTTGCACCGTGCTGATTGTTAATGCTTTTAAAAAGAATGAATTTCTTACGGGCGTGATGCCGGGAATTTCCATGGGTTTTTCCTATGGGTTCGCTACGCCTTTTTTACACGAGGGATGCTTATGATGACGGAAATTGACCTGGCGGATATTAAACGTATAACCGAGTTGATCAAATCTCGGTACAACTATGATTTCACGAATTACGCGCTGTCTTCTTTCAAGCGCAGGGTGGGCCGTATTCTCGAATTAAACAAATTAACGATTGACCGGCTTATCCAGAAACTGGAGAATCCGGAATTTCTTGAGTATTTCCTCAATGAAATCACTGTGAATGTCACCGAAATGTTTCGTGACCCTTCTTTCTGGCGCGCACTACGCGAAACCATCATCCCGCAAATTCTTCTCAATCATAAAAAAATAAGAATATGGCATGCCGGGTGCAGTTCAGGAGAAGAGGTTATCTCCATGTCCATCCTTCTCCGGGAAATGGGGATAGAGAATGACGTGCAGATGATAGCGACTGACCTGGATACCAATATTCTCAAGAAAGCAAAAGAAGGACGGTTCCCGCAAAAACACATGGAACTCAACGAACGAAACTATATCCGCTTTCAGGGTACAGGCAAACTTTCAGACTACTTCACCTCATTAGAAAATGAAGTGCGTCTCGACCCCTCCCTGCTGGCGAATGTCTCCTTTCGGCAACATGACCTGGTCAAGGGAGAGGTCTTCAATAAATTCGACCTCGTTCTGTGCCGCAATGTAATGATCTATTTCAATCAGCAGCTGCAGAATGACGTCCTCAAAAAATTACACGAGAGTCTCTTTAAATATGGCTACCTGGCCATAGGCTCTAAAGAATCATTGATATGGTGTGACATCGCCGGGAAGTTCCTGGTGGTGAATAATGAAGAAAAAGTCTATCGCAAAATTAAAGATTGAGTGAGTCCGAATTCTTCACATAGCACCGTATATAAGGCCGTTGTGATCGGCGGGTCAGCAGGCAGCTTCCAGGGAATTGTCAAAATCCTCTCAGCATTGCCGAGTACCTTCGATATTCCGATCATCATGTGCCTGCACCGGCTTAAACACGTACGGAACGGTTTTGTCGAGGCACTTTCCCTGAAAAGTGTCCCGGAAATAATCGAGCCTTACGATAAACAGCCGATAAAGAAAGGAAAGGTTTACCTCGCACCGGCCAATTATCATATGGCGGTAGAACTTGGCAATTACTTCAGCCTGTCTACGGAAGAAATGATAAACAACAGCCGGCCGGCCATTGACCTGACATTTCATTCAGCTGCCTATGTATTTCGTGAGAAAATGGTAGGTATTCTGCTGTCAGGGGCCAACCGGGATGGTGGGTACGGCATGAGGTGTGTAAAAGAAAAAGGGGGACTGACCATTGTGCAGGATCCGGCCGAATGTATGATTGATACTATGCCAAAGGCCGCTATCGGTATGACCGAGATCGACCATGTCTATAGCATAGACAACATCATTGGCTTTCTGGAAAATTTGAACAAAAACAAAAAAGTACTATGACACGGGCATTAAATCGACAAATTCCTTGGGTGGTTACGCTGCTCTTCGCTGCAGGAGCACTGGCTACGCTGTATTTATTGTTTGGCCTTTCCAATGACCTTGCCCTGCAAGCCGGGGTGCTGTCATCTGAAGAGATCGATCGGGCACAACCTTTTGTGTTTCGGGTACAGGTACTCATGGCAGTCACACTGGCTGCCGGATTTGCAGGCCTGCTGATTCTTTCTCGCCAAACACGCGTCCAGGAGGTATATGTTGAGAGAATGCGACAGCAGGAAAAGAGCCATGAGGCAGACCGGGAGGCCGAAGAAGCAAAAGCAAAAAAGGAAGCCTGGATTGATGACCTGCTGGTGAAGGGCAATGCAGGCGAATCACTCTACAGTCAGGTATTCGAACGACTATGCAAGAAATCCGATGCCGTTGCGGGAGCTTTCTACACAAAAGATAAGAATCAGTTTGTACTGACCCAGCATTATGCACTGGCCCTGGGTGAATCGCAAAAATTCTCCTACGAAACCGGGGAAGGACTTGTCGGACAGGCAGCCAAATCACAACAGAAAATGGTGGTCAATGATATCCCGGAGAATAGCATGCGTGTTGTATCCGGATTAGGAGAAAGCCGGCCAAAACATCTGGTAATCATCCCACTGGTCGTGGGTGATAAAACTGTGGCCGTCAGTGAAATCGGATTATTCAATGCGCCGGATAAAATGATCATCCGATCACTGGAAGATGCACACAAAAAATTGGGCGAGTTCCTGGTTCCTTCCGAACCTAAAAAGACAAAAGCCGCGCCTAAAAAATCTAAAAGCACCGAATCATGATGAAGAAAATTAGCATACGCTCCAAGATCACGGCGCTCATTATGGGGGTCGTATTACTCACGGTGGTGATTACACATTATCTTGCCTATGACTTGAACCGACAGGCGGTCGAACAGAAATACCAGGATAACCTGTCGTTGCTGGCCAAAAACAAGGCATTGGAGGTTTCTTTGTTGCTCAATAATCTATCGAGCAACCTGCAGTATATCAGCCAGAGTGAATTGCTGGAAAATGAAGGTATTTCACAGGATGCCGGTGGAGGCATGGACTTTTTCATCGTATCGGACAGCGACGAATCAGAGGATGATTTTATCCTTCCCGATGACGAGACCGGAGGAGCTGCCGTGGATCCGGGCAGCATGGATATGTTTCAGGAAGAATCATCTGATGAAGGTGGAATGGATTTGTTTATGGATTCTCCTGCCGATGAATCAGGAAAGGACCTTGGAGAAGTACTCAAAAACTTAAAAGACGGGTTTGGTTTGGAGCAGGTGCATCTGACCAAAACCAGCGGCCAGGTGATTAAAAGCACGAATGCGTCGCTCGATAATCAGAATTTCCCTGATCCTGCCCGCATTATAGCAAGCGCCTCAGCAGGCCTGTTTTTCAGCGAAGTATACGGTGATACGTTTTACGCGGCTGTACCGGTCAATACGACCTCCGAGAAACAACTGCTTATCTATGAAGTCAGCGCGCAAAAACTAAATAATATTCTTTCTGATACACTGGGCCTGGGAAAAACAGGTGAAGTCATCATTGCCAGCCGGGATGAGAAGACGAAACGAATTTCACTGCTTAACAAACTACGCCACAAGCCGGAAGACAGTGTGGAGGTTATTACCGCCAATGAGCGGCAGAATATCGCTGCACAAGCAGCCCTGAACGGGGAGTCAGGCGCAACTTTCGATATTGATTACCGCGGGCAGAATGTTTTAACGGCCTATGCCCCCGTACCCGATACCCAATGGGGGGTCATTGCCAAAATTGACGCAAGTGAAATATATGCCAGTGCCAATGCCTCCATTGGAAACTACATCGTATCAGGATCGCTTATCCTGCTCACAACCCTGGGTCTTTGCTTTGTGTTTGCCGGCCGGGTTACATCACCACTCAATTCGTTGAAAGCCAATATTGAAATGCTCGGACAGGGAATCCTTCCGGCCAAAGTGGAGCGTGAATCAAACGATGAATTCGGCGATATGGCCGACAGTGTGGATAATTTGGCAAAGTCGCTGCGTAAAACAGCCCATTTTGCCGAAGAAATCGGAGAAGGTGATTTTGATGCAGAGTTTACACCCATGTCTACCCAGGATTCGCTGGGTAATGCCCTGGTAAATATGCGAACCAACCTTATTGAAGCAGCAACACGCCACAAGGAACGAAACTGTATTGTAACCGGCGTCGCGGAAATTGGTGACATCCTCCGCTCGTCCGATAACCTGGAAAAACTGGGTGATGAAGTGATAAAATATATCATCGAAAAAATTGGTGCCATTCAGGGTGCATTCTACGTCGTGAATGAAGAAGATGACGAACAGAAATTGCAGATTACCTCCAGCTTTGCTTACAGCAGGAAGAAATTCCTTCAGGGAGAATATAAATTTGCCGAGGGACTCGTCGGACAAGCCGCAGCGGAAAAGGATTCCATCCTGCGTACCGAAGTTCCGGAAGATTACGTATCCATTACATCCGGAATCCTGGGCGACCAGAAACCTTCATGTATCCTGATTGTACCCCTGGTAGCAGAAGAAAAGGTGTATGGTGCCCTTGAATTTGCGGGATTTGAGAAATTCAATGCCAGCCAGGTACGCTTTGTTGAAGAGCTTTCGGTTATTATGGCTCGCACGGTATTCAACATCAAGATCAATGAGCGAACACGTAAACTACTGGCCGAATCACAGGCTATGAGTGGTGAGCTCCAGGAGAAGCAAGAGATTCTCCGTCAGAATGCCGAGGAAATGCAGGCAACCCAGGAAGAATTGCAGCGGTCCAACTCGCGTCTTGAAGAGCAAATTGAAGAAGTAAACCGGACACAGAAACGTATGCAACTCTTGCTGGAGAATGCGTCCGAGGTAATTACCATTTATGATAAAGACGGTACGATCAAATACATTAGTCCGTCCGTCGAACCAATCCTTGGGTATTCGCAGAATGAGATGGTAGGTGAAAATGACCTGGAAAAAATGCATCCGGATGGGCGTAAAACATTCCAGAAAATGCTTAAAAACCTGCTGGAACATCCCGATGAGCATGTAACCATGCAATACGAATACCGCACCAAAGAAGGCGATTACATCTGGATGGAAGCGACGGGTAACAACTTCCTGGACAACCCGGCAATCAGCGGTCTGGTAGTTAACTCACAAAACATTACCGAAAGGAAACGTGCGGAACAGGAACAGCGTATGCGTTCGAAAATGCAGGCCCTGTCGGAAAATTCTCCCGACCTGATTACACGTCTGGAAGATGGTTCAATATCCTACATTAACCCGATCATTGAGCAGTATACGGGCAAAAAGCCAACCGACTACCTGAACAAGCCGGTGGATGCCTCTGACCTGAATAAAGCCATTCTTGACCAATGGCTCGAGATCGTGGAAAATGTCAAGAAAAATGACGACAAGGTCAGCACGGAAATGGACTTCCCTTCAGAAATGGGTGACCGTATAATGCAGGTCAATGCCATTCCGGAATACGACGAAAATGAAGCGTTCGAATCCGTTCTGGTAGTATCACACGACATCACGCAGCGTAAGCTGATCGAGATGGATATCCAGAATAAGAATAAAAAGATTGCGGATAGTATCAACTATGCCAAGCGAATCCAGAATGCTATTCTTCCGGATAATACCGTAATACGCAAGGCGTTGCCTGATTCCTTTATCCTGTACAAACCAAAGGATGTTGTCAGCGGTGATTTCCCATGGTATGTACAAGTCGGAGATATCCTGTATATCGCTGCGGTGGATTGTACCGGACATGGTGTACCGGGCGCCCTGCTCTCTTTGATTGGCTACTTCCTGCTTAACGACATTGTGCGTAGCCGTAAGATTTCCGATCCGGGTAAAATCCTGGATATTCTGGATGACGGGGTAACAACCACGTTGCGACAGGATCAGGATGACTCTCGTACGAAAGACGGCATGGACATCGCACTTTGTAAGATTGACATGAAGCAGCGCAAAGTAGAATTTGCCGGTGCACACAGGTCCCTCTACATAATGAAGAAAGGCGAGATGGAAGAAGTGAAAGGAAACAAATTCGCAATTGGTGGCGGTATCTACAAGAACCAGACGAATTTCACCGGCTATTCGACAAAACTCAGCAAGGGAGATTCCATATTCTTCTGCTCAGATGGCTTCCCGGATCAGTTTGGCGGGCCTCAGAACAGGAAGTTTGGTCCTAAGCGATTGCGTCAGCTCATTACTGAGATCCATGAGAAGCCGATGCAGGAAGCCTATGAAATTTTTGACAAGGAATGGGAAGGCTGGAAAGGCGATGAGAATCAGACCGATGACATGTTGTTGATCGGGATTAAGTTTTAAGACAAACATGACCTCTTATTTTTCATATATATAAACATTGTTTCACGTAATTAATTAACAAACTCATGAGGTATATTTTTGATTTACACCAGACTATGGTCGACCAACACCTCATACTGGTTTACGAAGGGGAATTCACCCAGGAAATAACGAAATCAGTATTAGCAATGGCCGAGCGAAACATGGACTCTACTGGTGAGGAGTCGTCCATCAAACGAAAGGTTTTCAACGTTATGGTGGAATGCTTGCAGAATATTGTAAAGCACGCAGATCAGGATGACAGGGACAACGCAGCTATCTTCCTGATCGGAAGAGATAATGAAAACTATACCATTATCTCCGGAAATCCGATCAAGACAGATGACAAAGAAAAGCTGGGGGGTAGCCTGGAGCGTATCAATAGTCTTGATAAAGACGGTCTCAAACAGCTGTACAAAGATATCATCAAGAACACGGAGATATCCGACAAAGGCGGTGCAGGACTTGGATTTGTAGACATGGCCCGTAAATCCGGACGGAAACTTGATTATGAGTTCGTCGACACGGATAACGGCACATCGTTCTTCTGTCTGAAATGTTCTATTCCCAGAGCATAATACTGATTGTTTAACAAATTTTGAAATAGAATTACCATGGAAATATTAAATCTAGAAGGTACAGAGGATACCCCGAAAATCATCCTTGACAAAGAGAATGGAATTTTTGAAATCTCCGGAAGATCACTTCCTGAAGATTCAGCTGAGTTCTACCAGCCTGTCCTTGACTGGATCGATGGCTATGCAGCGGATCCAAAAGATAAAACCGACTTCGTCTTTAAACTGGAATACTTCAACACAGCGTCATCCAAACTTATCCTGGATGTATTATCTGCTTTGGAGGATATCGATGGCATGACCATTCACTGGTACTTCCATGAAGATGATGAGGATATGGAGGAAGCAGGAGAAGAATTCTCCGAACTTGTTGAAATTCCTTTCGAATTCAACACGTATTAAGTTAAACCTTAAGGTCAACGCGGGCACATGAGTGAGGAAATACTAAAAGCGCTTACCCAACGTTTTGCGATTAGCACCAAACAGGATGGTGGTGTGACCGAAAAGGAACGGGAGTTAGTCAAAACTTTTTTTCAGAACGAACTCGACGAAGAATCTGTCAAGGAATACCTGAGCTTATACGATAAGTTTTCCGGGTATGGCGAGCAGAGTTCTGACGCCGGGGAAGAAGAAGGAAAAAAGAAACTGACGTCCGTGCGTGATTCGGTAAAAACACTGGGGCTTTGCCGTAAGATCAACAAAACGCTTACTCAAAAACAAAAGGTCGTTGTATTGATCAAAATCCTGGAATTAGTGAGTTCGGATAAGAACTTCACCCCCCAGCGAATGGAGATCATCGATACGATCAGTACGGTCTTTAATATTGATAAAGGCGAGTACAAACTGATTGAGGGTTTTGTAATCCAGGAGAATGCTGAAAGCCTTGATTTTGAAGATATCCTGGTGATTGATGACCAGGATCAGAAAGCGGAAACGGCCAGCAAGCATTTGCGCGAAGATATCAACGGGACATTGCTGTTCCTGCGTATTCGCAGTGTGGACATGTATTTCTCACGCTATATCGGGAATGATGAGGTAGTCCTGAATGGCTTTATTATGCAGCCTCAACGTGTTTACCTTTTCTCCCACGGTAGTACGATTAAAACGGCCCAGGGTGCGGCATTATATTACAGCGACCTGGTTTCTTTGTTTAATGAAGAGATTCGTACAACCAAACTTTCTTTTAATGCCGACATTGAGAAATTTACATTTCCCAACGGCGGTATCGGTCTTCGCGATGTTCACATCTCTGAAGGTCCTGGCCGTCTTATTGGCATCATGGGTGCCAGCGGAGCCGGTAAAACGACCTTGCTGAATGTACTCGCCGGGATAGAGGAACCCGGAGACGGGACAGTCAGGATTAATGGAATCGATATACATCGGAACAAAGACCGTGTGCGGGGTGTCATCGGGTATGTATCACAGGATGACCTCCTGATTGAAGAATTGACCGTTTTTGACAACCTGTATTATAATGCAAAACTGTGTTTTGCCGATTCAACCGAAGAAGAGATCCGCGAGCGGGTGCTTAAAGTACTCGAAAGTCTCGGCCTGGATCAGCGCAAGCATCTTAAGGTGGGTAACCCGTTGGACAAAACCATTAGCGGTGGACAGCGCAAACGCCTGAATATTGCGCTGGAACTGATCCGGGAACCTGCGGTCTTATTTGTGGATGAACCTACGTCCGGCCTTTCATCCCGCGATTCGGAGAATGTAATTGACCTCCTCAAGGAACTTTCCCTGAAGGGCAAACTGATCTTTGTGGTAATACATCAGCCCTCATCAGACATCTACAAAATGTTTGACAAGATGTATATCATGGATACAGGAGGATACCCGGTATTTTACGGTCATCCGGTAGCCGCTGTGACGTATTTTAAACAAGTCACCAACCAGGTGGACAGTGAACGCGGACAATGCGATAGCTGTGGTAATGTGAATCCCGAGCAAATCTTCAATATTATCGAGGCTCGCGTAGTGGATGAATATGGCCAGTTAACCAATAAACGGAAGATTAGTCCGCAAGGCTGGCATGAACACTTTAAGGAAAACTTTACCCTTGAAAAAGTGGAGGATGTTAAGGAAAATCCTCCTCAGTCTCTCTCAATACCTTCAAGGATTAAGCAAAGCGCCGTGTTCCTTACCCGGGATTTCCTGTCCAAGATCGCCAATAAGCAATATCTGCTTATTAACCTGCTGGAAGCCCCTATCCTTGCGATAATTCTGGCATTTATTATCCGGTATAAAAGCAGTCCGGACGGACAGGAATATGTATTCCGGTTCAATGAAAATATTCCTGCATTCATGCTTATGAGCATCATAGTGGCCCTTTTTATGGGATTAACTGTGAGTGCCGAAGAAATAATTCGTGATCGAAAGATCCTGAAACGGGAGTCTTTCCTGAACCTGAGCTGGAACAGCTACCTGGTTTCGAAGCTTAGCCTGCTGTTCTTCCTTTCCGCGATTCAGACGCTGACTTTTGTGGTCATTGGCAACCTGATCCTGGAAATTCACGATATGACCCTGGCCTTCTGGCTGGTGCTGTTCACAACTTCCTGCTTTGCAAATGTCCTCGGTCTCAATATTTCCTCTGCGTTTAAATCAGCGGTAACGGTCTATATCATGATCCCGCTGGTACTGATCCCTCAGATGATCCTGAGCGGTCTGTTGTTCAGCTTTGACCGGCTGAATAATGTCATCAGTACCCAGGGCAAGGTACCTGTGGTAGCGGATCTGATGGCCTCGCGCTGGGCCTATGAAGCCATGGCTGTTTATCAATTCAAAAATAACAGTTACGAATACCTGTATTATGACCTTGAAATGAAGGAAGCAGATTCAGATTTCAAAGCAGCCTATATCCAACCCCACCTGAAAGAAAAGGTGCAGTGGCTGAAGGAGAATGCACAGGTGGACAGCCTCGAGTCAGAGCGAATACAAATATTTAAGTTATTGCATACGTATCTTCAAAAGGAAGAGTTTAATGAGGGCGTCCCTGAAAAGCTTTTGGTGAATGTGCCCCGGTCACTGACAAATGAAGAACTGGAGGCCTTGGATGTCTACCTTGATGCATATCAAAAACACTACCGTACCCTCTTCAACGATGCGGTTGCGGAGAAGGAAAAGAAGGCCTATTTCTTCGAGAAGAATTATGAAGATTATGACCTCAATTTATATAAGAATGCCTACTTCAATGAAAGCCTTGCAGACCTGGTCACAAATGCGACAGAAACCGATCGGTTGATGGAGTATAACGGTGAATTAATCCAGCAGGTAAACGCAGTATTTCACGAGCCGGAAGCATCAAGCAATCCGTTAAATTACCGGGCTCACTTTTTTGCGCCGGTGAAATACTTCATGGGAAATTACATAGATACATTCTGGTTCAATGTCATCGTAATCTGGCTCATGTCGGCCCTTTTATACCTTGCATTGTACTTCGAATGGTTCAGAAAAGGGATCGAAGGGGTAGGAAATATTTCAATTTATGGCAAGAAGAGGGATTAACTTACATAGGGTAAAACCCTCTGATTTGCATATCATACAAGGAATGATACTTTTGTTTAAACTTTTTACTATTTCAGCTATGAGGAAATTATTTTTTGGACTTGC
>CAYGOW010000043.1:11966-15317 GCA_964351425.1 uncultured Roseivirgaceae bacterium | reverse complement strand
CCCGGATGTTCTCATATGGCGGTCAGAATCAATATATCTCAAAAGACCCAGGTTAAAGGAAACTGGGTTTAGTTTTACTTCCGCCTTGTCAGTGGGCGATATAAAATAATCAAATTCATTTTGATAATTATAGTATCCTGAAGCAGAGATATGCCATTTATTTGACGTATAAGTCACTCCGAATTGAATCGGATGGATAAATCGACCGAACGATGGAACGCCGTTGCCACTAGAGCTATCTTCAGATTCCTGTGAAAAGCGAACACGCCTGAAACTGATTCCTAAAAATGGACTGATTCTCCCTGGATGAAGTTTAACAGGGTAAAGTCGCACACCTGTCTCAACCCCCTGGTAAACCTCCAACTCATCAAGGCCATTGGGAACGTCTTGAATCGTTAAAAAAGACAAAGGAAAGGTCACATAAAAATCCGCGTGTCCCCAAAAGTGAATGCCTCCAATTGTCAACCTCGGCATCAGCGTACTTCCAAAGTCAGTGGTCTCCTTTATCTCATTAACAAAAAGTTGCGTAGTGCCTCCACTCAAATAATTCAAATCTCCCCCATACGTAAACCAGGCAAACCGCGTGCTTCTATCTAAATAATCCCTGGTATATGTACTATCTGATTGCCCGAAAAGACTCACTGAAACATAAAGGTACAAGACTGAACAAAGCAGGGTCTTCTTCATCATTTCTTGAGGATAGGTCGTTGTGAAGAATAACGCGTAATCCAATTAATTTGTTAATCTATAATCCGGCTTAAGTCGGTATAAACGAGTGTTGTTTTATTAGCTTCTCTTTCAATGGCAAACGCCAGTCCTTTCAATTCAGCCCCTTCATAGCTTTCCCCCTTGGTTCTTTTTATTCCTTCCAGTTTCTTCCAGTCATTCACCAACACCTTCCCTTTGGCACAAAATGAATCATGCTGTACATTGACTATCAGAAATTCCTCGTTATTCTCCTTCACATAACTGTCCAGCCAATAATGAAGGTTATTCTGTCCGACTTTCTCGATCTGTTTGACCAATTCAGTTTGATATGCTTCATCGTTCATTCCGTACTGGTCAAATATTGGGTTTTGATTGGAGCAGTCGGACCGATCACACGATATGAGGGTGAAAATCATGAACAGGGACGTGAGGATCAGGCATTTTTTACTTTTCATACGAACTAATTATTTACGGTTATTATTAATGATTCAAATATCTGAATGCTGCGTGCAGGCTACGCGCTTGTATTATCACTCTTTTTACTTGATGGCATACACCTTATAGCTCACCCCTCCATCGATTATCTTTCCGACCCCCACGGCAATCGTATAATTCAGCCATGCGTATTTCTCCGAACTCGTTTGAAAAATTGGGTTCGTCCTGAAGTAATAACTCCCGTCAGGATTTTGATGAATAAACCCCTCATAATAGGTATAAATTAACGCCCCGTCCGCAGTTTCCAGAACAGCGCGGACATCAAGTTTGGAGGTAACAGAATCTAATCGCAATAACCAATCTCCACCATTTGCCAGTACTTTCCCTTTCATAGCCGGCCCTTCAAAAGTTCCCCCGGTGACCGGATAAATCACGCGTTCTCCGTGCAGCGTCTGCCCTATTTGTATGGGCGTGTCAAGGGTTGCCGTAAACTCACAGAGAAATTCATAGTTCAGTTCGAGGTCTTGTCCGTTTGTTACCTGGCTTTGAACCATAAATAGCAGTGCAAGCGAACATGGAATGATCAGTTTACCCATCATAATGCATCAATTAAATGTATATCTCTGGAAATTAGTTAAATAGATGGATTATAACAATGGAATATTCAATAACCAATTGCTACCGCTACGACGATACTTACTGCTCCCACAGTAAGTATGAATAAAGCCGGCTTCCAAATAAATCGAATCCATTTGTTATAGGTTATTCCGCTTATTGCCAAAACGCCCATCAAAGCGCCATTCGTTGGCACAAACATATCTGCCAGAACAGCACCGTATTGATAGGCCAAAACACAGGTCTGACGAGACAAACCAATTAAATCAGAAAGAGGTACCAATACGGGCATTGTCATGATTGCCTGACCGGAATAGCTTGGAATGGGGAAATGGAGAATGGTATGCGAACCCATCATAATAACAGCCGAAAGAGCGGCAGGCAGGTACTGTAGGGGACCGAAAAGGCCATAGACGATCGTGTCTATGATCATCCCCTCATTCAGAATTAATGATATACTGTTTGCCAGTCCTAAAATCATTGCGGCAAAAATCATTTCTTTAAATCCGGCGGTATACGCCTCACCTGTTCCGTTTACACCCAGTTTACCAAGTAAGCCGGCAACTATGCCTAGCACAAAGAAGCATGCAGACATTTCATTGAAGCTCCATTCCAATTCCAACAGTCCATAAATAACGATAGCGAATGTCAGGGTCAGGAGAAACAGAATTACCTGACATCTGAAGCTAATGGATTTGCCTGTTGAAGACATTGCTACTTTATCCTCCTTATTTCTGTTGCTGTAGCGGATCAGGTATAAAACCCACACAAGGTAGGCGACGAACAGGAAAATGAGCCGGTATTCACTTCCGGAAAGAAGGGGAAGCCCGGCTTCCTTCTGGGCAAGAATAACGGCAAATGGATTGGACGGACTAAAGGAACTCCCAATCACAGCTGACCCGTAACTCATACCAATGGTTGTAAATGCATTGAAGCCTAAACTCTTTCCAAAAATTAGCAGGACAGGCATCATCGCAATTACTTCTTCCTGGAGTCCGATTGTAGCACCAGCAGCCGTAAATAAAGCTGACACAATGAGTAAGCCAAGTACTTCTTTGCCCTTCAATAGTTCAACTAATTTGCCCAGCCCTTGCGACAATGCTCCTGTCTGTTCTATCACATAAAAACTACCGCCCAGCAAGAGTATCAATATGATTAAATCCGCCCTGCCCTCTATGCCTTCGGGGATTGTCAGAAACAACTCAAACGCAGAGAGGTGTGGCGCGTCAATTTTTTTGTAAGAATTAGAGACTACTTCAACTAACCCTGTTTCTTCATTGGTGGATCGTTGATATTGGCCTTGTGGAATAATATAAGTCAGGAGCCAGGCAATGCTTATTGCAACAAGTATTACCACAAAGGCATTGGGGAATTTTCTCATTAAACTATTGGTAGACGAAGAAATCTAAGGTCCTTGAATAAGCTATGCATGATCAGAATATTCCGTTTAAATTGAATCGCCGGATAAAGTGAAAACTCTCATCATTAAATCCAATGGATATTTCATATTTTCTTGTTTTATGGATGGCTCCTATGAGTAAATGGGTGGTTACGGATTGAATTTGTCTACACCCTTTTCTGGCTTATCTTACG
>CAYGOW010000043.1:6748-11956 GCA_964351425.1 uncultured Roseivirgaceae bacterium | reverse complement strand
ATCATGTTTTACTTATGGCTGTGAACGATGAGTAAACGCGTGGTTACGCTTTAAATAGGCAAAAAGACACCAGTTTTTCATACGCGGGCTGCATTCGGTATACTTTTCATACGCCGTTGTCTCATTTAAAGAATTCTAAAATGGACTTCCCGCATTAGCTAAGACCACTCTGTATCCATCCAGGTCTTCAAAGGTCTGTGCTCCGTTTTCCCAATACGGATTAAATGACTTTACCTTTTTAAATCCTGATTTTGATATTCTTTCTATTGCTGCATTGTACTCTTCATCCCTTGGGATATAAAATACAAGCAAGTTTTCTAACGTTGGCGCCCGTCCTGCTTTCTCCTTTGAATGGGTTGTAAATTCCAGATGAAAGTGATGTTTCGGATGCCCAACCATTCTACCACTAAAATCTCCGTGGTTATCGAAGCCACCTATTACTTCGAAGCCTAGTCCTTCTGTATACTGTTTGGTGATTTCTTCTAAATTGTCTGTTGGTCTCCCAACTCGCATAACAACATTTCTACCTATCATTTTTAATTTTTTTTTGGTCATGTAAATGACATTTATCAATTCCTTAAAACCACTTGATTAAGCTCTTCTTTTGTACCCTCTTTTTTAGTCCAGTTTCGTGAGGTAATGTGGATTATGGTAATTGATGTTTTTTGAAGAACTCCCAAATCAACGCTGTCGTATTTATGTCCTTGTTTATAGGCTGTAATATGGAAAACCCCTGGTCTATCTGGTATTGACTTCCCGGCCAGTTATGTCCGCCACCCTCCACAACAAGAAACTGGACTTTACTTCCACAGCCATCGTAGGTAATCATTTTGGCGGTACTTCCATCCGTTGTATCAATATCTTCATATAAAACTTCGCTGAACGTTTCACTACACCCGGCGTTATTTCGCCAAAATGAAACCACATCATTTATTGCAGCTATCCCACCAAGGCACGATTCATCGCCATTCAAAAATACTACAGGGTCATTGGTACCGTGTACATGCATCACAGGAATCTGTCTCGACGGATTGCACTCAGTGTTGAGCACATTTTGGGTCATAGCCCCGGCCACAGAGGTGACTGCGGCAATCCGATCACTCAAAGCGCAGGCGATGGAATACGTCATAAACCCACCATTCGAAATACCCGTCACATAGATGCGTTTTGGATCAATGGCATAGTCCGCGTTCAGTTGATCAATTAACTGATCAATAAAAAGAACGTCATCAGTTTCAGCCCCCCAATCAGCGTTCCAATACTTACCGTCAACTCCGGGCAACACACAGCTGGAGCCGGAAACAAGGGCTTCGGGCCAGACCATAATAATACCATTTTCTTCGGCCAAATCGGTGAAATTTGATAGAGATCGTTGTTCATCTGAATCAGAAGTAAACCCGTGTAAATCTATAATTACAGGAAGATCGGATGACACTGAATGGGATGACGGAAGGAATACATCATACCTTCGGATTGCCCCATCTACCCGAATTATTAAGTCCGTCAAAAGTTCGGGGGTACATTGTTCACTACACTCGGCCGAACATTCACAATTCACTTCAATGAAATCTGTAAAGGTTTGGGTGTCTTCCGAGTTTGAATTCGTAACCCTTAACGTAACGTCATAAAGGCCCGGTTCGCCATAGCTCACCGTTGGATTCTGATCGGTACTTACAGCAGGATCACCTCCTTCAAATGTCCACTCCCATGAGGTAGGATTACCCGTTGACTGATCCGTGAATGAAATGCTTTCATTCACCGTGATGGAGGATTCGCTGGCAGTAAAACTGACTTCAACTTCGGGTAGCGGATCCGTGGAGGAGTTATCACTGCACCCAAGAACCAAAGTCAGGAATAGGATGGGAATATAGGCTTGTTTTATATGGAAAAGGCAGGTAATCTTATCTGTCATACTTTTTGCAAATCGTTTCGAATTATTGGAAATGGTTCAGGCATTGGAAACGCGGACAGGTCCATATTATACCTTTCTTTCATTTATGGCTTGTTGGCCTGGTTATAAAACTCCGCGATAATGACCCGTTCGCTTCAAGATTTTGGCTTACTTAATGATATGCAAGTAGTTATAGGGCGGCCTCAATATATTAATAACTTCTTGACTTTCCCGTCTATAACGGATCTTTTAACAGATAAAGACTTGCTTTGACTAAGAAGCTGGGTCGTTCAACTTTTCATATTTTTTATTAATCACCAGGATTAACACCCCAAAAAGGACGGCAGCCGTTATCAGGATATTGTTGAGGTACCCTTCCGTGCCAAAGGACAACCGGATGAGAATAGTTGAAATGATAAACCCCGAGTTGCGGATAAACAGGTTGAATTTACTGGTGTGAAAGAAGGAAAAGAGCAATAATAAGACGTCGGTGAGAATGAGTAAGACAAAAAATTCATCGAAGAAAATATTATTGATATCTGTGAAGCCTGTAGAGGCCGACTGGTCAGAAAGGATATTCAGGCTGTTTATAATCCAGTTACCAAAACTATACACCGACATTAACAGCACAATGGGTACCAAGCATGTGGCAAGCAGTTTTTTGCGGTCGATAAACAGGCGGACTTTCGAACTGAGCTTATTGTATGCCGGCGCAGTAATGTCCGCCTTTTTCCGGTTTAACTTGTGGAAATAATAAATCAGTAGAAAAAGAATCAGCGTGGTGACAATATCAAAAGTAAATTGAAGATCATAGGCATCCCGAAACCAGTCGTCCGTCAGGTCAATATGCGAAATGTCCTTGAATAGCCTTCGCACCACAATGAGCGTAATGATTTCATACTGCTTACCGATGTAGTTGGAGGTAGATTGGGGTATGTGATATACCAGCAGGTAAACTTCAAAGAGAAGGATAAATGAAAATGGCGTATATATGGCTGAAATAGGGTTTTCCAGCAGTTCCGAATGGATTCCCAGATTAAAAACGCCAAGATTATTCAGCAAAATCAGCAGCAGGTGAATACCAAAGCTGGCAATGGAAAGCCAGATAATATAGACTTCTGCCTTATTCCTGGACTTCTCCGATAAAAAAAACCGGTAGGGACGGTCAATCAGACTGCTTAGCTTCATAGGTTCAAACTTCTCTCCGCAACTTAACAGTCACCAAGGATCAAAGTTTGATTATTGCCGTCCGCCTGGCTATAAATTATTCAGTGGTTGCGGCAACCCTGCTTACTTTCGGCGTGTTATGCTTGCCCCCTTACGGCAAACAGAGCAATTGACTGATTTCACGCGCTTCATTCGTCGCGGCCGACATATCAGCGTCTGAATGAACCAGAACGATCCGGTCAATAGCATGGTGATCTGATCGGGCAGAAATCTCCATGGTATAGATGCCCGGCGTGTCGAATTCGACAAAAATGTCATGCGCGTCATTATCACTGGTCCTGGCCTGCCACTTCCAGGCACCTGTGCCGTTCATATACTCCTTAAACCAGCCGTCTTTGCTGGCACCGTTAGGGGTCGGACTTTTCCCTGATCCGCCCGGGTAGACAATATGGTCACCTTTTAGGCCGTAGAAATCACTGGCATCAGCAAATCGCAACCACGAATCATTGTGTTCGGTACCATTCGTCCCTTTGGTTATCCGGGACCGCCAGTTGAACTGATACGTGCCGGTGGTGGTAATCTCCACCAGGAAAGTAAGGGGTTGATTACCCGGAGAAGACATATACGACTCTTCCTCCCATACCAGGTAGCCACTGCCAAGGTAGCCGTCGATCGCTGATTTTTTAGCCCAGGTATGGGACTGGAAGTCAGATTCCGGTTCGATCACAATGATTCCATTCTCCTCCACATAGGCACGCTCGGCGCTTCCTGCGCAAGGATCCGGTTCTTCAGCGGGAGACGAGGAATCGTCTTTACAACCTGCGGAAACGATAAAAAGAAATAGAATAAGGTATAAAGGGTATTTCATAACGTAAAAATTATCGAAGTATGAAAGATAGTGTGCGGATGAAAAATCAGGCGAATCAAAATCCGCGTCAAACGCACAATGTAATTTTAGTTGGCAATAACCCGGTTGAAGATTAGAACGACGTTTCAATCCCGTCCGGATCTTCTTCCGGAAATAACCGGTTTGCGACCAAAACTTCCAGTGAGAATTGCGGCCCGTCCGCCTCACGATCCAGGATTTCCAGCACCAGGTTGGTGAAGTCCTCTTCCGGGATACCCCAGGCTTCCAGAATGGGAAAACAAAAAGTCATTTCAGTCCGCTCTACCCGTCCGTCTGCCTTAATTACCTGGATCAACTGCGCAAGTAATGTAATGCGCTCGTCCTGTGTAAAATGCTGCACCGAAGTCACCTTCGCGTTATCCTCCAGGGTCGCCAATTCTTTCTCCAGATCTTCATCATTAAGATTCTCCGAACGGCCGATCTCCCGGATTATGTCCAGTTCGACCGGACTCACCTCCCCGTCAATGCGGGACAGTTGCAGAAGGATTTGTATATGCGGACTCATAACTGCTTGATTTACCGTAAAGTAAGGTTCGTTTTTGCGATTTATCCCGATCAATTCAGGTTCTGATCATTCCTGCGTACCGTTATGTATTAAAATCACCGTTTTCCAAGCGCTTGATATACAGCAGAATAAAACAGGCAAACGCATAAGTAAATTTTATGGAATTCATAAATCTAATTATGCAAAAACAAACAACCCAGCGTTAGACTTTGCGTATTTAATAGTAATACTATCATTACATATAGATACGCATAACCGAAATAATAGTATTACTATAAAAGTCCTACGGAGCCGTGGTAAATCCCGGCTCCGGGAGGCACCATCTACTAAATACAAAACACGATGAAAAAGTCTATCACGCTACTGTTTGCAGTTTCATTTATATTTATTGGTTCTGTCTTTGGGAATGATCATGAGCGTCGGGCCGATGCCCACGTGAGTACCCGCAATTATTCCGACGCCATTGCCTTGTATACATTAGCAATTCAGGATGCGCCGGGAGAGGCGATGCTTTATTTCAAACGGGCCAAAGCCTATTTGCACACCAATCAGTACGAGGAATACCTGGTTGATATGCAAAAGGCGCTACAGATTGATCCTGAGCTACCGAAGAAGCTGACGAAACAGCAACAATTGGATCAGAGACCATGATAAAGCTGGCCGGACTCTTCCTGATGGGTGTTCTTTTGGGCACCTTTTATATCTTGTTATTCACTGCACTCGCCATAAAATGGCTTG
>CAYGOW010000043.1:6306-6732 GCA_964351425.1 uncultured Roseivirgaceae bacterium | reverse complement strand
CATAAAGCAGGACTCCTGGTCGCACGTCTTTATCAACAATGATAATAGTGTGGCCACCGCAATCCTACCCATGTGTCTTATCGGAAAACGAAACAATAGCATAGCATTAAAGATGAACTCATGTATCTTTGTATTCCAAAGCATTTCTTTTGGCTCCGTAGTACAATGGATAGTATGTGGGTTTCCGGAACCCAAGATCTAGGTTCGATTCCTAGCGGGGCTACTGCGCCATGAAGTGTGCGAGCACAGCGAGCTCTACTTCATGGCAGCGCCATGAAGTGTGCGAGCGCAGCAAGCTCTACTTCACAGCGCCATGAATGAAGTGCACGAGCGAAGCAAGCGCTACTTCATAAACTTCTTATGGGCCGTGCCGTGAAGTGTGCGAGCACAGCGAGCTCTACTTCAGGTATTCCTTATGACCCCGTA
>CAYGOW010000043.1:0-6296 GCA_964351425.1 uncultured Roseivirgaceae bacterium | reverse complement strand
TTTCATTTACAAAAATGAAAGAAAATTATAGCGAATCGGGTTCTGCCTTTTCAACTTTAAAAAGGTGAATACCTGCATATAACCACTATATCCTGAAGAATATCCACAATGACCCGCTGGTTACTTATTCTCCTTACCGTGTATACAGGGATGTAAGATTTATACTAAATATAAATCATCTATGGTATGGCTACCTTATTAAAAGATAAAAAACGGGCGCATCAATACATTGCCTTGCTATTCGCCGAAAATAAACGGCTGATGGATCTCAAGGGCAAATACCAGCGTAACCTGCGTAACAACTCAAGTCCGGAGGTCCTCACCGGTCAGTCGTTACAAATCCGCGAATGCGAACGAAGAATCGCCAGGCTGTATGCAATGATTCATTCTTCACGCTAATCTCCCGATGCCCTTTGACTAATCACATGATCAGTACTTGGTAAAATAGATAGAGTCCCTGGTGACTTTTACCTGCAGACGATAGTCATTTACTGACATACTTTCCTTCCCTGGAAAATCATTCAACAAATCGCAAGTCACCTGTTCGCAGGAATTTGCAAGTTGTAATCCCCTCGGGATAATCATATATTTCCGGTATCAATATTTAAGGACATAGGCAATGAATATATTTCTTGCAAAATCGGATCAGGACATTCGTCGTGCATGTCAGGTATTAATCGAACTGCGCCCGCACTATACGTTGGAAAGCCTGATCCGGGCGGTTAGGCTACAGCAGAAAGCGGGCTATCAAGTGGTCATGGTTTCAGAGAATGAAGAATGCCTGGGTGTAGCCGGTTTTATTATTGGCCACAAGCTTGCCTGGAAAAAGCATGTGTATATTGATGACCTGGTTGTAACGGGAAACAAGCGATCATCCGGCGTGGGTGGTGCATTGCTGGAATGGGTCCGACAGTACGCGCTGGAGCAAGGATGCGAAGAAATTCACCTGGATTCAGGGGTTCAACGCTTTGCCGCCCATAAATTTTACCTTACCCATGGATACCATATTGCCAGTCATCATTTTTCAATGCCTGTCCATCCTCCGGCATAATCAAATCCGGAGTATTTTGACTTGACTTAAAATAAGAAACGATCCAACCAATCATTACTTATATCATTTATTAATGCAACCTACAATCCAAACCATCCACCTCACACTCATCGCCGGGATAAAAACCCGGATGTCCTACACATTAAACACCACCGGCAATCTATGGCAGCGGTTTATGCCGCGGCACCGGGAAATTGCAAACCGGGCGGGCAGTGCATTTTATTCCGTCGAGGTATACGATGACCTCTCCTATTTTGAGCGATTCAACCCGGATGCCCAATTTACCAAATGGGCTGGAGTGGAAGTCACACAGCTTCCGCGGCTCCCGGAAGGGATGGAAATACTGGAAATACCTGCTGGATTATATGCGGTTTTCAATTACAAGGGCGCATCAGGTGATGTCCCTGAGGCATACCAATACATTTATGGTACCTGGATTCCGCAATCTGGCTACGACCTGGATGACAGGCCCCATTTTGCCGTCATGGGCGAAAAATACCGCCTTAATGACCCTGCTTCGGAAGAAGAAATATGGATTCCCATCAGGGAAAAAATGTAATTTTCTTATAAACAGGAACAACCGAATAAGTCAACCGTCTCATTCCAGAGTGTAGCGATCTGTCCGTTTTTCATACGCATGACCAGGGAGCGAGACGGATAGTCGTACTGATCTTTCAAAGAGAATTTATCAACGTAAGTAAAGAATAAATCCGGAACCCCTTCAAGATGGGCAAAAACCAGCTCCGGTTCATAGACAAATCGGCAATCATAGCACTCTTCAACAAATCGTACCTTTAGTTGCCGGTCGATCTCATCATTCCCTTGAAACAGGATTTTTAGTGGTTGTACACTGGCGATCAATGGGTGTTCCATAGTGACCGGATTCAGTTCGTACTGGTAATATTCCAGACACTCATTCTCATAGGCGGCGAATCCTACCACATCTGCTGTTGACGATTCTTCCCTGGAATATAAATAGACTTTCTGACGTCCTATTTGCTCAACAAATATTTCGGGGTACTTCGCCAGATAGCCTGTAGGCGCTGGCCCCGTTTGTCGCAATTCAGGGTATTGCATCAACAAAGTATTTTCATGGCTTACATTATTGCATTCGGTATACCCTCTCTCATTATTTGCACAATCAAATTTTGGTGAGGTCACAATCCCTGTTTCATTGGGTTCAAGTTCGAATACGGCCAGCAATGGTTTATCCATGGCAGCTATGGTTGCATTTTGCAACCACGTCCTCTGGAGGAGTTCATGCAGGGATTGTAGGAATTCCTTATTCTCCCGGGGAACCGTCGGATCAGCGAGTGCCGGAGCCAGAATTTCCTTTTCGAAATAAGGTACCTTGACCTTTTCCACGCTATCACGCCAGGCATAGAACGCTTCACAACTTCCCCATGCGTTATCCTGCGCCGTCACAAGAAATGACAAACCCAGAAATAGCAGGACCATTAAATAATAACGCATATGAGATTGGGCGAAAATCAAGATTATACCACGTAGTTATCTAAACTAACGAGTAAAGTGCGACTATCCATATATCCCCATGTAATTTATACTATTAGCTGATTCTGCTCGAAGCCCAATAAAAAAAGGCACCCCGCAAGGTGCCTTCTTTCGACATAAGGATATCCGAATTATTGATTCTTCAACAGGAAGGACGTAAACGATTGTCCGTCTACCTGGGTATATTTAAAGTCTTCACTGCCTTCAAACTTGACATTTTTCATATCCAGCGGATTACTGAATTTGGTGTATTTGAAATTGGCAAGGTCCATGAACCGGGCATCAGCGAACGAGGCACCACCAGGAAATTCAGCGTATTTAAAATTGGCTTCGTCTTCGAAAACCGCTCCGGCAAAACTTGTGCGTTGGGGAAATTCAGCATACTTGAAATTGGCTTCTTCCTCAAACCGGGCCTGGGTAAATACCGGGGCCTGATCGAATTCCGGGTACTTAAAGTTGGCATCTTCGTCAAACGACGCACCATAAAAGTCCGCCCCTTCATCAAATTCTGAATACTTGAATTCACTTTTATCATTGAAGACACAATTGCGGAACGACACATCCTTATCGAAATGGGCGATAAACGTATTATTCTCCGCTTCATCATGGTAGTATGCGAGCACCGCGTCGTCAAACGTACAATTTTCAAACCGCAGGGAAACTTTCACCACACTTTCATATTTCTCGTAATCGCTGCCCCACCATTTCTTGTCTTTGTCCGTAAGGGTCCGGTTCTCCAGGTCTGTCAGATCGAGGGTCCCGGTGATCGTTACATTCTCATAGGCGACTGACTGGCCTTTGTTGATTTTAGCAATGATTTCCTCCGCCGTGACACGGGATTGTGCCAGTCCGGAGAATACAAATAAACCGCTGAGTAGTAGTGTAAATAAAATGCGCATTATTGGAAAGTTTAAGTTTAGCCTGTCAAACACAACTACTATGCCACCGGAAAAATCAGGCAATACACTCATTAAGTGAGGGGTAAGCCATTCAGAAATGTTCGGATTCGTACGGTGCTGTACGTGGTTGGACATTTAAAAAGACGAGACAAGTCCTTGATTCAGGAACTTAAACCCCACGCTGAGTTATCATACCTCCACTTCATAAATGGCACTTTCATCCTGCTTCCCACGCAGCTTCATCTGTTCTACAAAGGAAATGGAGAATGTATCATTGCCCTCCAGCTTCTCTTTACAAAAACTACTGATGACCAATGCTTTGCCCAGATCTGAAGATCGTCCGAGCAGCCGGGAAGCCGTATTCAGCACATCGCCATGATAGGCCAGTTCTTTTCTTCGGTGACCCAATTCGGTCACAATAACTTCTCCTCCATGCAAGGCCGCCTTAAATCCTGGAACTACCCCATACGTAGCCAGGTAGTGCTCTTTACTTGCCTGAATTTTCCGGATAAACTCCCGGTACAGCCGGATGGGTTCGGTATAGTCAAAATCAGGTGTCATCAACCAGGTCAGTACGGCTTCGTCTCCAACGTATTGGTAAATCTGTCCATTATAATCATCCGTGATCCTGGACAATGTACTAAAGAGTTTATTCAGCATGTCACTGTAATGCTTATGGCCCATCTCTTCGGCAAGGGTGGTCGAATCATTCAGATCTATAAAGAGAAACATCCGGTCTTCTTCCATCGGCTGCCTGTACTTCCCGGATATATAATTGACCAGCAGTCCGGGTCCGAATCGATTGCCTACCGCACGGATAAAATTTAATACCAAACCCAGCAACATCAGATAAATGTATAGCGAAAGAAAGAGGTCGGTCGGAACAAATCGCTTGAGTAAACCCCAGGTGCTGCTGAAAGAATGCCCCTGAAAAACCGAACCAATTATGACTTGTACGAGCAAGGTACTGATAAGGATGACCAGTGTAAAAGCAACCAGGCGCAAGGGTATCAGTAAAGCGATGGACCGGATATTCCATTTTGGAATTATGCTAAATTCCAATATGGCAAAGCCACTCCCAATTACAATCCCCGCAATGGTTGGTGTGGCCCAGTGAAAACGGTAGGAATCAAACAGTGATTCCATGTACGCCTCGGTAATACCGCTTGTTTTAAAAAAAATAAAGAGGTTTGCCCCCAGGGCAAAACCAAGTATCAGGATTGCTGCATCAACCCATTCCGGGTTATCTCGGACAAGGGCGCGCAGTTTGTTCATGGCTGCAATAATTTTTCAAGGGTTTGCCAGGTACGGGTAGTAATCTCCTTTCCATACCGCGTCTCGAGCAACTTCATGGCATCAAGTGTCCCTGCCCGGGATAAATCAATTCGGCTGCATATAAGATCTTCTGCTTCATATACCAGTTCCAATCCCTCGATATCAGCCGTCAACCCAAGCTTTTCTCCGGGATCTTTTCTCAATGTGACCAGCCATTTTATCTTTTTGTCCGGGGTGGCGTTTCCAAAAGGTGCCTCCGCCAGAAGTTTGATTAGCCGCTCGGCCGGACGGACAATCACCGGGACCGGAAACCCGAATGTGTCTGCTATCTGGCGTTCTATCCTTAACTCCAGTTTTGATAACTCCTCACCTTGGCCCGTAACAAATACATTTCCGGAATTCAGCACGGTACGGACGTTGGTAAAACCCATTTCGGATAGCATACCCTTCAGGTCAGCCATGGGGATTTTCTTGTTCCCACCTACGTTAATGCCACGAAGAAATACGGCATAATTTTCCATGTTATCTGTCGGTTACTTTAATCCAGACAATACGTGCCTTTGAATCTGCGGTAACAGGCATAAGCTGCAGGGTATCACCATGAAATGCATAGGTCCGCTTCGCATCTCTGCCCCACCAGGACGGCCGCTGATCAGTCTCGATATGATGGGTAATGGTTTTACTCGCCGTATCCAGCGAATACCTGCCAAAGTAGATAAATTGTCCGGCTATATGTTCAAGGTCATCCCGGGACAAGCTATCTACCGGGATTCCTGACTCCATGTCATACGATTGATAACCGGCCGGCACATGATGTACACCCATTCCTCCTAATCCATCATAGAGAATATACCCTTGCCTGCCGGCGAACCGGGGGTTAACCTGCCATTCTCCATTATCTGCCAATCGTTCGATGCGGTACAAGCGCCAGCGTCCCCTGAACTGTTCCAGTGGATCTTCTGCCTTCTCTCCGTCTCTTTCAGAATTTGGAGACATGCACCCCGTCAGCAGGCATAAAATACTTATAAGAAGGGAGAATTTCATAGGATTCCGCTTTTCGGCGAAACTACGAGTATCCGGTAAAAAATTAAAGCGACATCTGGTATTTATGGAATTGATTCACTAGTCCACCTTGGCCATGATTTCGGCCGGTAGGATATTCGCCAGGAATGCCATCTGCTCCTTTTCCATTACCACGAATTGCCAGTTTGACATTCCGTCCTGCGAGACCGCACAGACCGTCTTCAAGGCTTTGAGACGCCAGAATCCGGTTTCTGCTTCGTAAAAAACATTCTCCGGACCAAACAATTCTTCCAGTGACAAGCGGGTGAGCGTCATTCGTTGTTCAAATTCCTCCTGGGTCTCTCCGCTGGTATCTTCCAGGAATTTCATTCTGATCACACTGTTATACGTGAGAATAGCGAAGAACTCATTGCCTATGCGCGCAGGATCGCCAATTTCCTCAATTTCCGCCCGGGACAGTTCATATTCGACATCCGGGTTCGTAAACGTGGCATTCATCATGGCCACCATCCGAGCCCGCGGGATCAGTTCGAAGA
>CAYGOW010000042.1:0-15319 GCA_964351425.1 uncultured Roseivirgaceae bacterium | reverse complement strand
GATGCTGCGATCAACCCTGGAAATAGTGGTGGAGCGCTGGTTAACCTGAATGGAGAACTTATCGGTATCAATACCGCCATAGCTAGTCCGACCGGTTCTTATTCCGGATATGGATTTGCCGTTCCGGCTAATATAGTAAGCCGTGTAGTGGAAGATATAATTGCCTACGGGACGGTTCAGCGAGGCCTCCTGGGTGTCCAGATCAATAATATCAATTCGGCTTTTGCCCGTGAAAACAATCTGGAAGTAGATGCCGGTGCATTCATTGCGGCCGTCGGACCGAATTCTGCTGCAGCTGAAGCAGGAATCAAATCAGGAGATGTCATTACTTCCGTTGACGGACAGCCCATTATGAATACAGCCCAGCTTATTGGCTATGTGGGCAGTAAGCGACCTGGCGATAAGGTGAATGTCACTGTTAACCGAAATGGCGATACCATAGATTATGCTGTGGTATTGAAAAACAGAGAAGGTACAACCGAAATTATTCGGGAAGAGCGCCCTGAAATCCTGACCGCCCTTGGTGCAGAAATGGAGCAAGTCAGCCCATCCACACTCCGAGAGTTGGGAATTGATTCCGGTGTTCGTGTAAAAGAATTACATGCCGGAAAACTCCGGTCAGAAACCGACATCAGGGAAGGTTTTATCATCACGAAAATTGACGGCAAAAAAGTCACCTCTGTAGAGGATGTAACCAAGCGGTTGCAAAACCGTACCGGAGGTGTGTTAATCGAAGGTCGGTACGAAGGATCTGACCGCACCTATTACTACGGTATGGGGCTTGATTAAAAAAATGTGAAGGTTGCGTGATTTTATTACACGTAACCTTCATTGTCATTTTTATGTTATATACTTAAAGACATTTTTTAAACTATGTCTAACATTTTAAAGGAGAATGGCTTATGAAGAGACTCTTTAAAAAAGGAGAGCGTGTTAGAAACAGAAGAGACGGTAAAGTGATGGAGGTCCTGAAATACATGAAAGAAAAAAGCACTTATTTCGTAGAATGTGCGTGGTTTGATCTGGAGAAGAAAGAAATTCGCACGAAAGTCCTTCAACAGGACCATCTTTTAAAAGCAAGTTAACTCAGGCCCGGTAAGACCGGGCTTTTTTTAACGCTGATTTCTTATAACCAGCGACTGAGGCTGCCCGGGCAATAAACTGGGTCGTCGGAGCGATGATTTGGAAGTTATTCCCTCGGGAATCATAATTGAAAATATTGTTCTCTCCGCGGTATCACCGTTTCATAACCCCCTTCGTTAAGTGCATCACGCAACGACTCCATGCTTTCTTCTTCTCCATGAACAAGAAATACCTTTTTTAAGCGGTTGGTGTCCTGATGCATAACAAACTCCACGAGGTCACCGTGATCCGCATGTCCGCTGAAAACATCAGTTCGCTCGATACGGGCATTGACCGGAATATGCTCGCGATCAAGGTGCAGCGATGACTTGCCGCGCAATAATCTGTCGCCCAGCGTACCCTCCGCACAATATCCGATAAACAGAATGGTACAAAACGGATTTTGCAGATTCATCATTACGTGATCTTCTGATTTCCCACCACGAACCATCCCCGACGAAGTCAGAATAATACAGCTGTCATGATAATTTTGGATTTGCTCCGCGCTATTCATATCCGACAGGTACGTGACCTGATCAAACTCGAATAGCGATCCGTTGTGTTCTCCAAAATCTCTTGCCGATGAATTCAGGAATGGAAGGAAGTCTTCGTAAACACGCGTTGATCTGCGGGCCATAGGACTATCGGTAAAAACCGGAATGGCAGGAAGTAAACCCTTTTGCTGAAGACGATGAAGAACATATAAAAAGGCCTGGGTACGACCAACGCTGAAAGCAGGAACAATTAGCCGGCCGGACTGATTTACACATGTTTCCAATATAATTTGTCGCACAATCTCTTCCGGAGAATCCGTATCCTGATGAAACCGTCCGCCATATGTACTCTCGCAAACAAGGTAATCGACTATAGGAGGCGCTTCCGGATCTTCCAGTAACGGGTCATTCTTCCGTCCGATATCCCCGGAAAACAGAATGGATTTTTCTCCGTCACCCTCATCCCAGGTTATTTGAACGGAAGCGGCGCCCAGAAGATGGCCAACGGGATGAAAAGACATACTGACTGAAGGCTGCAGGGATTGTTCGACCGAATGATCAACCGTAATAAATTGATCCCAAATTTGCTCCACCATCTTACTGTCATAATAATCAGCAGGCTTGTGACGTCTGCGGCCAAATTTTTTAATATTAAGCCGTGCCGCGTCACGCAATAAAATATGGACAAGCTGGTAGGTGGCATGGGTGCAATATATTGGCCCGTCGAAACCGCCGGCGACCAATACGGGCAAAAGACCTGAATGGTCGATGTGCGCGTGAGTCAGAATGACTACATCTATTGAAGCAGGAGGAGCTGCAAATTGCACCCGCTTGTCAGCAGAAGCTTGCATATCTATCCCGCAATCCACCAGAATCCTGAGTCCATCCGTCACCTCAAGCAAATGCTGACTCCCTGTTACCTGCCGGGTCGCACCAAAAAAATAAAGTTGTGCCATGCCTTAAAATCAACGTGCAAAATTACAAGGAAAAGAATGCAATTTCCCACTATCATCAGATCAATCTAACAATGTTAATAAGTTGGTGCATAACTTAATTTTACCGGTGCATAACCTTGTTATTTTAGGCCGAAAAAATTGTGCAAAAGTTGTGAATAACTATCTCGTTTGAAAGTTGTAAAAGTTAGGGATAACCACGTACTTAGATTCATCAAGTGAGGGATATTCCTCGTCGACACAAACGAGTGTCGGGTATGTAATGAGATGTTCGCCAGCAGTGTGCTGAAGGGGCCTTTCGAGGTCTGAAACGGTTTCGGCCGCAGATAGTACGCGCTGATAGAGCAGACAATCACTGCATAGCCTCGTGCTAAAGTAATGATTGTTTCTGACACAACAACAAAGGAGCATAAAGGTGAAATACTTTATGTCTTGAAAGGATGCAAGTCCCAGACGTTAATGTAGAGGAGCGCAGAGTGACCAGGCATTTATTTGGCTGTAGCTCAGGTGTTGTTTGAGAATAAATCGTAAACGCCAGACTCTGAAGTCACTTCGGTGAGCGCAGAGAATGCGGGATAACAGTAGCTTGACATGGCTTCAGCAATGTTGTCATGAAATGGGGATTTTTCTGTCAAAAGAAAGGTCCCCATTTTTGTTTTAGTCCGATCACCAATGGTTTTTCAAAACCTTCCGGCTACCTTTGTGTTATCCACCAAAAAGGAGCAATCATCAAAAAGTTCGATATTCCCGCATATTACCGGTCTTCCCTCACCGGCAGGATTAAAGCCCTGCGTCAGGAAGCAGACCCCAGAAAAAAGGATCGTCAGCCTGCCTTGCTGGATCTTGGCCCGGTACGATTCATGATCCCAAGGCATTTTGGATTTTGCTATGGTGTAGAAAATGCCATCGAAATCAGTTATAAAGCGCTGGAGGAAAATCCTGATAAACGGGTATTCCTGCTAAGCCAGATGATCCATAACCAGGAAGTAAATCGTGACCTGGTGGATCGTGGCATCCAATTCATCATGGATACGGACGGCACGCAGTTCATTCCATTTTCCGACATAACTCCTGAAGATATTGTCATTATTCCCGCATTTGGCACCACATTGGAAATCGAAAAACTGCTGCAGGATAAAGGAATAGAAACAAAACAATACAATACGACATGTCCTTTCGTGGAAAAGGTCTGGAAGCGATCAACCAAACTGGGCAATGAAAATTACACGGTAATCATTCATGGTAAATACGGCCATGAAGAAACCCGCGCAACTTTTTCTCATAGTACAAATTCCGCTCCTTCGGTGATCGTCCGGGATTTGGAAGAAGCCCGCCTGCTTGGCGATGTTATCCTTGGCAAAAGGAGTTCAAGTGAATTTTATACCCTATTTGAAAATAAATATTCTCCCGGGTTTGACCCGGAAAAAGATTTCGAACGGGTAGGGGTGGTCAACCAGACGACTATGCTCGCCAGCGAAACACAAGCGATAGCAGATTACTTCAAACAGGTCATGGAAGAAAAATACTCTTCCGGAGAGCATTTTGCGGATACCCGTGACACGTTATGCTACGCAACAAATGATAACCAGGATGCGACCATTGCGCTTCTCGACGAAGAGGCGGATGTAGCATTTGTTATCGGGGGCTATAATTCGTCAAATACGTCACATATCGCCGAACTTTGTGAAGGCGCTTTCCCAACCTATTTTATAAATGGGGCACATGAGATTAAATCAGCGAACGAAGTGCATCATTATGATCATGCTCGTCATGAAATGAAAGTATCTTCCGATTGGTTGCCGGATCAAAAACCAGTGACCGTTATTCTGACCAGCGGCGCATCGTGTCCGGATACCATCGTAGATCAGGTACTCGAACGTATACTTTCTTTTTTCCCGGATGCTGACGATCCGGAAAAAATTCTCGACGGCATGGGATAATCTTTCCCTGTCCGAATGTTTCACCTTAAGTCAAAATTTATGAATCTTGAAAATAAAGTCATTATTATCACAGGGGCTTCCAGTGGTATCGGAGAAGCAACGGCCCGCCTCTTAGCCAAACATGGCGCTAAAGTTACTCTGGCAGCACGACGTGAAGATCGATTGAAGAAACTAGCCTCAGAAATCGGTGAAGAAAATGCCTTAATCGCCGTGACGGATGTCACAAATCCCGAGCAGGTGGCTTCTATGGTGGAGGAAACAATCAAGAAATTTGGCAGGGTGGACGTCCTTGTAAACAATGCAGGCCTCATGCCATTATCACTCATGAGTAATCTGCATATTGAGGAATGGCACCGGATGGTAGATGTAAATATCAAAGGAGTACTCAATTGCGTTGGGTCCACGTTACCACAAATGCTTAAGCAGAGCAGCGGACACATCATTAATATCAGTTCAGTTGCCGGTCGCCGTGTATTCCCGGGAGCAGCTGTTTATTGCGCCACCAAATTTGCTGTGAATGCGCTGTCTGAGGGACTTCGTATGGAACTTGCCCCTCATAAAAATATCCGGGTTACTTCCATACAGCCTGGGGCCGTTGCCACAGAGCTTACCGAGCATATAACGGACGAACAAATAATTAAAGGCCTGGAAGAACGGTTCAAAAAACTCGAACCATTGGAGTCGGCAGATATTGCGGAATCAATTTATTATGCCATTAGTCAGCCAAATCGGGTGAATATTAATGAAGTCCTGGTATTGCCAAGACAGCAGGATATGTAATTACCTAAGATTACGCCTACCTTTGAGGCATGAGTCGGGAAGATCAACCAACCAACGGATTGTATGAGCTAGCCAGGGAGTTCTATCAAAACAGGAGGGAACATATCCTGTTTATCCTTTCACTCCTGATCGCGGCCTTGATTTCTGCTTTTCTGCTTGAGTATTTTCTTGACCTGACTGAACGGCTTAAGGAAAATCAACTACAGGGACTGGATCAAAAGGTATCCAAATGGATATTTAGTTACCGTTCAGAATCGCTTACCCCTGCTGTCAAACTAATTACAGATTTGGGCGACAAGATGGCCTATGTAGTCCTTGTTCCGCTCATTGGGCTGTTATTCTATGTCAATGGTCGCCGCTGGCGCCTGACGATTCAGTCCATAATCGTTCTTCTTTCTACCTCCCTGTTGAATATCTGGATTAAAAATATAATCAGCCGCCCAAGACCTCTTCCTGACTTGCGCCTGGTTGAGGCACATTCCTATAGCTTTCCAAGTGGACACAGTATGAGCGCCATCGCTTTTTATGGGTTCTTGGTGTACCTCACACTTACACTGGTCAGGAATCTTCCCTTGAAAATTTTTCTCCTTCTTGTGGAAATTCTTCTTATCCTTGGGATTGGCCTGAGTAGAATCTATTTGGGCGTTCATTACCCGAGTGATGTGCTTGCCGGATTTGCCGCCGGATTATTTTGGTTAATGATCTGTATTGCCCTTTTTCGCGCCATTAACTTTTACCGGGGCAAATCTGAGGAGCCAAAAGTGTGACCTGGGTAAACTTCTAAAATGTTTTTCTATCTTTAACGCCTATGGAAGTATTGAATTCATATTATATCGTAATTATCATCTCGGTAATTATTATAATATCTTACTTTTTCAACATCATTTCGGAAAAGACAAACATTCCGAGCGTCTTGTTGCTGATCCTGTCCGGGGTATTGATCAAACTCGGTTTTGCTTCCATTGGCACAAATCCCGGGGACATTATCTTCGATATTCTTGAAATCCTCGGTATAGTCGGTTTGATTATGATCGTCCTGGAGGCATCCCTGGACCTGGAATTATCCTGGTCTAAATGGCCCGTTATCTGGAAGTCATTTACCGTCGCACTGTTGTCGCTGATAGGTTGTTCCTTTGTTATCGCCTGGTTTATTCAACTGGTTATTATAGACGACTTTCTGACAGCCCTCGTGTATTCGATACCCCTCTCAGTCATGAGTAGTGCCATCGTTATTCCAAGTGTCGGGGAATTATCGGAAGAAAAGAAAGAATTCATGGTGTACGAAAGTACTTTCTCCGACATCCTCGGGATCATGTATTTCTATTTTCTGATTGGTAACCTGAATAATAATGATGTGAATTCCGTCGTATGGGATGTCATTTCCAATATAGTTATTACGGTTGTCCTTTCAGTCGTTATCAGTTATGCGCTGGTGCTCGTTTTTCAAAAGGTACGAACGCAGGTAAAGCTGTTTTTGCTTATTGCCGTTCTGCTGCTTCTTTATTCCATAGGTAAGCTTTTCCATCTGAGTTCGCTGTTAATCATTCTAATCTTTGGATTAGTACTTAACAATCACAAACTCTTTTTCAGGGGAAAACTCAAGGAATGGATACACGTACCCTCATTGAATGGTATCCTCCATAACTTTCATTTGGTCACTATTGAATCGGCCTTTGTGGTAAGAACGTTTTTCTTCGTGATTTTTGGTATTACCATTGATCTGAAGTCTTTGCTCAATATGGAGGTTTTGGTGGTAAGCCTGGTGATCATAATTATGCTGTACCTGGTTCGGGCCGTATTCCTTTGGCTGTTTAAGCGAAAAGATCTGACTCCCGAGTTGTTAATTGCCCCGCGAGGCCTCATAACAATTCTCTTGTTTTTCGCGATTCCGGCAACCATAGAAGATTCGGCTTTTAACTCGGGTATTCTTTTGTATACCATACTCATCACCAGTGTGATCATGGCGCTGGCACTGATTGCTAAAGGAAAGCATATAGAACCCGTGGATGCCGTTCAATCTGCCTACTGGGATGAAATCGATAAACAAATAGAGTCCATCCCGCAAAAAGAAAAGCATATCGAGCCGGGTGAAAAGGAAGAAGTGGCCGAAGAGAATTTTGAAGAAGAAAATCCTGATACGGAAAGGGAGATTCTCTAACTTTCGCTAACAACTTTTCTTTTTAAATCATTCACGATTAACTCGGCATGGACGCGTGAGTTTTCGATGAACCATTTATTGGTCTGAAGCCCTCCGCAAACAACTCCTGCCAGGTAGACATTCTCCACATTGCTTTCATTCGTTTCCTGGTTGTAGACCGGTGTTTTCATCTCATCTTTCCGCATTTCAACCCCGATCATCTCCAGGAAACGGAAATCCGGCTTATAACCGGTCATGGCCAAAACAAAGTCATTCTCAAGGGTAACCGCACCATCTGGTGTACGGATATCAACCTCGTAGGGGCGTATCTCCACAATCTCCGAATTAAAATATGCTTTTATTGACCCCTCTTTGATCCGGTTTTCAATATCTGGCTTCACCCAGTATTTTACAGAAGGGAGCAAGGCTGGTTCGCGAACAACCATGGTCACTTCCGCATCCTTTCTGTACGTTTCCAGGGCTACATCAACGGCAGAATTTGCCGCGCCAACCACTATTACTTTCTGTCGGTAATAGGGGTGGGGCTCATCGTAGTAATGCTTTACTTTGTTAAGCTCTTCTCCGGGAATATTCATCATGTACGGCAGGTCATAAAATCCGGTGGCCAGCACAATGGCCGTGGTCTCATACTGCCCGCGGGCGGTATTTACGGAAAACCCGTTCCCATTATTCATCACCTCTTTTACCTCTTCATAGAGCCTGAGTTTCAGGTTCCAGCTGGAAGCAACGCGGCGATAGTATTCCAGGGCTTCAAACCGGTTGGGTTTATTGCCATGGGAAATGAAGGGTACGCCCCCGATTTCCAAACGATCTGACGTGGAAAAAAAGGTCATGTTCAGGGGGTAATTATAAATTGAATTTACCAGGCAGCCTTTATCGATGATAAGATAGTTTAACGAAGCCTTTTCCGCTTCAATACCGCAAGCAAGTCCAATGGGGCCGGCCCCAATAATTATCAAGTCGTACATGTGTTTTTCTTTACGTTCTACAGATTATAACATCTGTCTTTATTTCAGGTTATATTTACCTGATGATTAATATCCACTCTGCCAAACAGGACGACATCAACACAATCGTCGAGTTCCAATTGAAAATGGCCCTTGAAACAGAAGATCTCAGCCTTGATCCAACCATTGTCAAGCGTGGTGTTGAGGCCGTTTTTAATGACCAAAACAAAGGTAGCTATTATGTGGCAAAAGAACAGGGTCATCTCGTCGCCTGTCTCATGACCACTCCCGAATGGAGTGAATGGCGCAATGGCACGGTCTTGTGGATCCAGTCCGTATATGTTCGTCCGTCTCACCGCGGGAAGGGTATTTTTCGCCAGATGTATGCCCATATACAGGATCTTGTTCATGGGCAGGCGGATTTACGCGGTATCCGGCTGTATGTAGATAAGTCAAACACAGATGCACAGAAGGTCTATAATGCGATTGGCATGGATAATGATCATTACCAACTTTATGAATGGATGAAATCCTAAAACTATGAAATACCTACTACTCTCTTTATTGTTCACCGGTTCACTTGCGGCTGGCGCCCAGGATTTTGAAACCGATACGTTTGAAACAAGTGCCGGCGAATTGACCATTACGTTTATTGGCCACGGCTCGCTGATGATGGAATGGGACGGCAAAATTATACATATCGACCCGTCGACACGTGAAGCAGACTATTCCCAGTTGCCCGATGCCGACCTCATTTTGATTACACATCACCATGGTGACCATTGTGATCCGGAAGCTGTCAACGCGATTATGAAAAATGATACGCGTATTGTACTAACGGCACTGGCCAGGGATGTACTGGAAAATGGTGACATCCTGCCCATTGGTGATGAAACTGATTTCGGACCCGTTACTATTAGCGCAATGCCGGCATACAACCTGGTGCATAAAAGGGATAATGGTGACTTCTATCACCCGAACGGATGCTGCAACAGCTACCTGATCGAAGGCGGTGATATGCGCATCTTTATTGGGGGCGACACGGAGAATACACCAGAAATGAAAGCACTTAAAAATGTGGATATAGCCTTTCTACCCATGAATCTTCCTTACACCATGACTCCGGAAATGGTAGCAGATGCTGCGATGGGATTCCGCCCTGCCATTCTTTATCCCTATCATTATGGCTCGACTGATCCTCAGGATTTAGTTGCCCTTTTGAAGAATGAATCAGATATAGAAATTCGAATACGCAAAATGCCTTAGTCATGGAGGGTAATCAGAGGTGCTTTTGGGCGGAAGGCCAGTTTCCTGCTTATGTGGAATACCATGATAAGGAGTGGGGCGTTCCCGTTCATGATGACCGGGTCCATTTTGAATTTCTGATCCTGGAGTCAGCACAAGCGGGCCTTAGTTGGGCCACGGTCTTAAAGCGTAGGGAGGGATACAGAAGGGCATTCGCGGATTTTGATCCCGTGGCTGTGGCTGACTACCCGGATTCAATGGTTGAGGAATTGCTTCAGGATGAAGGCATTATTCGTAACCGTTTGAAGATTACAGCCACCATCAATAATGCCAGAAGATTTCTGGAGGTGAAGAAAGACTTTGGCTCATTTGATGCTTACATCTGGTCATTTGTTAATCATACGCCTATCAATAATCACCTGAGTCAGTCCGGGCCATACCCGGCTACATCGCCGGAATCCGATGCGTTATCAAAAGATATGAAAAAGCGCGGGTTCCGATTTGTTGGCAGTACGATTCTTTATGCCCATATGCAGGCGTGTGGTTTGGTAAATGACCACGTCACCGAATGCTTCAGGCACCAGGAAGTTATTGATTTACAATAAGCTCTTTACGATTGATTCGTATGGAGGTCATTCCTTTCAATGAATCATTCTCTATGACAGGGTAGGTATAGTAAAGAAAGTCGGGGTAGGCGCGTTGCACATTGTCGTTCAATGACTGACCCATTTCCCAACCGGCCTGGTAGGCTTCCCAAATTTCCGCTTCAAGGGGCGCCATATCAAGGGAATCCCGGTACATCGAAACTTCGGCCGCATAAAGTTTCAATAGAGAATCTGCTGCATTTCCTTTATCAAGCTCTTGACGGATAAGCCGCCCGGTTTCCAGGGCAGCCTGAACGATCTCCTGATCGGTGAGGCGTATTATCTCACGTTGCTCCCTGGCTTCCTGCATTTCCTGACGTTGTTCCTTGCTGAGCTGACCCTGACACGCCGGCAAAAAGCCGGACAATAACAGGAACAGCAAAAGGGTGGCAGATTGGCAATTTATTCTCATACAGCTAAATTATAAAAGCAAAAAATAAAATCATCCCTATTTCGTATTTTTGCTGTACTAACGGAGTAACTATGATCGAAAAACTAGAAGAAATTAAGGACCGGTTCGAAGAAGTAGGCCAATTGATCGTTCAACCCGATATCATGTCCGACATGAAAAAGTATTCTCAGCTGAGCAAGGAATACAGTGACCTGGAGAAAATCGTCAAAAAATACAACGAGTACAAAAAGGTTTTGTCCAACATTGACAATGCCAAGGAGGTCATTAAAACTGAAAAGGACGAGGAGTTTCGGGATATGGCTAAATCCGAACTAGATGAGTTGGTGCCCCGTAAGGAAAAAATGGAGGAGAACCTGAAGCAGATGCTGATTCCGAAGGATCCCAATGATGACAAAGAAGCAATCCTTGAAATCCGTGCTGGTACCGGAGGTGATGAAGCCGCCATCTTTGCCGGTGACCTGTTCCGTATGTACCAGCGTTTCTGCGAACGTGTTGGATTAAAACTAAATGTACTGGACCTGACCGAAGGCAGTAGTGGTGGCTACAAGGAAATCGTAAGCACTGTATCCGGCTCTGAGGCCTACGGGACGCTGAAATTCGAATCCGGTGTACATCGTGTGCAGCGTGTCCCTCAGACCGAAACCCAGGGCAGGGTGCACACTTCCGCTGCGACGGTAGCCGTATTGCCGGAAATGGATGATGTGGAGGTGGAAATCGATATGAATGATGTGCGAAAGGATACCTTCTGTTCGTCCGGCCCCGGTGGACAATCAGTAAATACCACCTATTCAGCGGTTCGTTTGACGCATATTCCGACCGGGCTGGTGGTAAGTTGCCAGGACCAGAAATCACAACTTAAAAACTTTGACAAGGCTCTCAAGGTATTGCGGTCCCGTCTTTATGAAATCGAACTGGCCAAACACAATGAAGAAGTGGGCGGTATGCGCAGGTCCATGGTGGGAAGTGGTGATCGCTCGGATAAAATCCGTACCTATAATTATCCTCAAAGTCGCGTGACGGATCACCGCATCAACTATAGCCAGCATAATTTACCTGCGGTCATGGATGGCGAAATCGATGAGTTCATCGAGCAACTAAAACTTGCAGACAGCGCCGAGAAAATGAAGGAAAGCTCACTCGACTAATGACGGGACGCTGTCTTTTAAATGGTGCATTCGGTTTACTTCTGTTGTTTACCCTGGCCTGTACACCCGACCAGGAAGAATTAACTTTTGATTCGTCAGTTTCCCTGAGGTTTTCTGCAGACAGTGTGCTTTTCGACACTATTTTTACAAGCATTGGAAGCGTAACCAAACGGCTTCGCGTATACAACGACGCTGCCAATGCGGTTAAAATAAGCAACATTGAGTTGGGTGGTGCAGGCAACTCGCCCTATCAGGTTGCTGTAAACGGGGTATTCTCCGATTCATTTTCCGATTTAACCCTGCTGGGAAAAGACAGCCTGCTCGTTCTGGTAGAAGTAACCATTGACCCACGCGATGAAAACCTGCCGTTCCTGGTAAATGACAGTCTGATTTTTGAAACCAACGGAAACCGGCAATCCATCGACCTGGTTTCCTATGGACAGGATGCCATTTTCCTGGATGGGGAAGTATTGGCATGTGATGCCGTTTGGACAGCGGATAAACCTTATGTTATATTCAATTCTATTCTGGTCGATACCTTATGCTCGTTGACAATTGAACCCGGGGCAAGGATTTATTCACATACGAATTCCTACATATTGGTCCGCGGTACCCTTCAGGCTACCGGGAATCTGGAACAACGGATTATCTTCCGGAATGACCGTCTTGAACCTGCTTTTGAAAATGCTCCCGGACAATGGGGAGGCATTGTTTTTCTTCCGGGCAGCAACTCAAATGTTCTCAACTTTGTAAGTATTCGCAATGCGAAAACAGGCATTTATCTGGGCACGCCAGACGATGATTCTGAAACAGACCTGGTACTTGGGAATGCCATTATTGAAAACATGGGTGGCGCCGAAGGAATTCCCGCCGGCAACTTTAACGTTCAACCCGGTTTCGGCTTCCTCGGGTTGACCTCAGAGGCCTATGTGTACAATACCGTAATAAATAATTGCGAAATTAATACGGTTGGAAATTATGCCGGAGGAGAATACAGGTATGAACATTGTACATTCGCATCCTTTTCGTTCGATTTCTTTCGGCAATCCCCTTCAGTCATTTTTTCAAACAATATTATCCTGGCAGATGAGTCGGTACTCACCGCACCACTCGAGGTAACCATGGTAAATTCTATCATATGGGGAAGTCTCCCGGATGAATTACTGCTAAGTGAGGATCCGTCATCCGGCTTTATGGTGTCATTCTCCGGATCCCTGCTACGATCGAGACAATACGCCGATAATCCGATTCTTGAAGATAACCTGGTAAATGAAAACCCCATGTTTGTTGATCCCCAGGAATATGATTATCATCTTTCCGAAGGCTCGCCGGCGATTGATTTAGGGTTGGATGCCGGTATTCCGCTGGACCTTGATGGGAAACCAAGAGACGAGAATCCGGATGCAGGAGCCTACGAAGGGGGCAATTAGAATTAGCCGGGATTTATTTAGTCCGACCAGGCAATCTTCCGTTAATTAGTATCTTGTATTTCAATCACCTGCAATATGTCCATGACGGTTATTCAACGAAAAGTAACTTTAACTGCGTATCCCCGGGGATTCCATCTCATCACAAACGAAGTGCTATCCCGGTTACCGGAAATGCGTACTATGAAGGCCGGTACACTTCAGGTCTTTATTCAGCATACTTCTGCCAGTCTTACCTTGAATGAAAATGCCGACCCAACCGTTCGGCAGGACTTCGAAAGCCACTTCAATGAAATGGTCCCGGAAGATCAACCCTATTATCGTCATACCTATGAAGGGAGTGATGATATGCCCGCACACATCAAGGCATCACTGCTTGGCGCAAGTGTATCGCTTCCCGTAACAGAAGGTCAAATCAATACAGGTACATGGCAGGGGATATATCTTTGTGAGCACAGAAATAATGCCTCTCCACGAAATCTTATTCTTACGCTAATGGGAAAATAACCCTGGGCAAAACATAAACTATTTCTTTCCTTGCCGGTTTTTATGGCATGAAGAGAGGAATAGTTTGGTTCAGAAATGATTTGCGAATCAGGGATAATGAATCCCTGCACCGGGCCATTAAGGAGTGTGATGAAGTCTTTCCCGTATATGTCCTGGACCCCAGAGTTTTCAGGAAACTGTCCATAGGATTTGAAAAGACCGGTCCGTTCCGGGCAAAGTTCCTTTGCGAATCTCTCGAAAACCTGAATACCCATTTATCAGCAAAAGGCTCAGGATTAATTTTCCGGCAGGGTCACCCGGAAGAAGTAATCCCCGCGTTGGTGAATGAATGGAATGTACAGGTGGTCTATTCTTCCAAAGAAACAACTCCGGAGGAGACTGAGGTGGAAAATAAGCTCGAATCCGCTTTAACTGCCAAAAAGGTCATGTACGAAACATCATGGCAACATACCCTTTTTCATGAAGCGGATGTGCCCTGGCCAATCAAACAGGTGCCAGAAGTATTTACCTCCTTTCGTAAGGAATCTGAAAAAATGGTGGACGTACGCCCTGAATACCCTGCTCCCTCCACCATTAAAACCCCTGCCGGTATCGACTATGGGACAATGGCTTCATTGGCCGACCTGCCGGTTGAACATAATACCATTGATTCCCGTAGCGTCATTCAATTCACGGGTGGAGAAGATGCTGCCTGGGAGCGATTGAACTATTATTTTTGGGAGGCTGACTTGTTAAAAAACTATAAATATACCCGCAATGAATTACTTGGAGGAGACTATTCTTCCAAACTGTCTCCATGGCTGGCCATGGGATGTATTTCAGCTAAATCAGTCTATTATGAGATAAAGCGGTATGAGAATGAAAGAAAAAAGAACTCTTCAACCTACTGGTTATTCTTTGAATTGTTATGGAGGGATTTTTTCCGGTTTATGAGTAAAAAGCATGGTGCCGCAATTTTTCATTATGAAGGGTTTAACGGAGTCCCGCCAGACTACAATGAAGACCATGAAAAATTCGACCAATGGCGATTTGGAGAAACCGGCGAGGCGTTCGTAGATGCCAACATGAAAGAACTCTTGCTCACCGGATATATGTCAAACCGTGGTCGCCAAAATGCTGCCAGCTACCTAATGCACGATATGGGCGTTAAATGGACCTGGGGGGCTCGCTGGTTTGAGAACCGCCTCATAGACTACGATCCATGCAGTAACTGGTTAAACTGGGCCTACATTGCAGGAGTGGGAAATGACCCGCGTCAGGGCCGACAGTTTAGTATCGAGAGTCAGTCCGGCAAATACGACCCTAAAGGAACGTATGTAAATTATTGGCTGGAGCGGGACGCTATTTCCTGAGCACTTAAAAAATCCGTGTGAGACGGTAATAATCACCCATTGTGACCCTGAAAACTTCGGCATTCGATCGGTTGGTAAGAAACGGGTAAAATTTGCCTCCGCTTTGAATCATCAGCGTGTCCCCTTTTTTGAGATGTGCGTATATCCTGGAAGCAAACTCCATGTTCTCTTCCCGGTTAGGAGTCGAATGCCT